>NZ_JBMVJB010000015.1:0-52129 GCF_049893425.1 Streptococcus sp. VTCC 12886
CTCCGTACAGCCTCTTCCACGATTAAGGGCATGGAGACCATTCGAGGAATATATAAAAAGAACCGAAGAAATGGAACGCTCTTCGGCTTTTCGGTGTCTACTGAAATCAAGGTATTAATGGGAATAACAGCCTAAGATATTTGGAGTTCAGAGAGGGCGCGTTTGATTTTCAAACTTCGCATCAGAACCACAATCTCTATTAAAATTTGTCCAAGATATTGACCCAAATACATATTATTTGCAATATTTACTTAATAACTGTAATTGAGATTGGAGAATTTTTAACCATATAAGTAGCATGCGAACCAAAATATCCTTTAATTCCATGCATTGATCGCGATCCAATGATTAAGATATCTGCAGATGTTGCTGGCAAAATCGTCTTAGTAATTTCCTCGGCCGGATCACCTTCTCCACTGTACAGCTGAATGTTTTTTACACCGCTATTTTCTGCATATTGTTTGTACTTTTTCAAATTAAGTAACAATTGACTTTGTTTCTGGCTCAAGTACTCAGGGTCTAACACTTCATAAACATTCAACTCTTCAATTTCTAAAATTGAGGCAATCAGTAATGCGGCTCCAGTTTTACTCGCTTGCTTTACAGCATATTGAAAGGCTTTTTGAGCTCCTTCTGATTCATCTACCCCAACTAAAATATTTTTAAATTCATCAAATCCTTCCATAGTGCATCTTACCTTTCATTAATTAATTGATTATATTTTTTATTTCCTTTATACAGTTCAATAATTGTCCACGCTAACAGTAGTAATACTGCGACTATAATGACATAAGCAATAGAATCAGCTAGTACAAGTTGGCTTGATGTCACCTTTTCACCAAAAAAACCTTCAATTTGGCCGGGCAATCCAATCAAATTTAAATATGTCAATCCAATTACTGAACCCCATCCTAGTATCCGAATAACTGTCGAATTTTTAAACCGGCTTCCCATTTCCACCTCACTATTAGTCATCATTAATAATGGTACTATCGAAAATGGTAACGCAAAAGCTAAGAAGACTTGTGAATTATTCATTAGTGTATTTAACGCTGTGTGCTCCCGAATCGTTCCTTGCCTGCTTGTAATAATTACACAGATTAACACTGGGACAACTGAAATCAAACGCGTAATTAAACGTCTTAGCCAAATTGGCATTCTCATATGAATGAATCCCTCCATAATTACTTGTCCAGTTAAAGTTCCGGTAATCGTTGAATTTTGTCCAGAAGCTAGTAACGCGACTGCGAATAATGTAGAAAGAAGACCTGATTTTGCAACGGTGATTAAAATTCCGTTACTCAATGTATCCGAATTTGATAAAGCCTCATACAACCCAAAGAATGATGGATCTTTCACTGCTCCTGTTTTAAAAACAGCAACTCCCATTATGAGCAATAAGGAGTTAACAAAAAAAGCGAGAGTCAATTGAATGTTAGAATCCCAAGTTGAAAATCGTACAGCATTGGCGATTTCATCTTCATCCGTACGATTTATATTTCGAGTCTGAGACACAGCCGAATGTAGATATAAATTATGAGGCATAACGGTTGCACCAATAATTCCTAATGCACCAGTTAAAGGCGTTTGACCACCAATTGAATGTGTAGAGGAGAACGTTTCACCAGTCGGAACCAATCCTTTAAGTACATCCCCCCAATTAGGATCAGACAACGCTACTTGATAAACAAACACAAAAAGAATTACAAAAATCAAACAGACAACTATTGCTTCAATTTTTCTAAAACCAACTTTCGTTAACGACAATAATAATAAAACATCAAATACCGTAATAAAGACTGCGACGACAAGCGGAATATTAAAAAGTAAATAAAGAGCAATTGATGCGCCAATTACTTCCGCAATATCTGTTGCCATAATCGCTAATTCCGTTAAAATCCATAAAATGATTCCTAGTTTTTTACTCGTTCTCGCTCGAATTGCTTGAGCTAAATCCATTTGACTAACAATTCCCAATTTAGCAGCCATATATTGTAATAGCATTGCAATTAAACTAGACATTAAAATGACCGACATTAATAAATACTGGAAGTTTTGCCCACCCGTAATCGAAGTAGACCAGTTGCCTGGATCCATATATCCCACAGCAACTAATGCTCCCGGTCCAGAATAGGCGAACAGGGTTTTCCAAAAGCCTTTGCCTTTGGGTACCTCGACAGTTCCGTTAATTTCCTCTAAAGAGGGACCATTCGCATGCTGAATTAATCGAGGTTTGTGCTCTTTACCAAACTGACTTGTTGTATCTTTCAAAATATTTCCACCATCCTTTAAGAATATAATAAAAGTATACACTTATTTTTTATAAAATTAAAGCAAAATATTAGGCAAGCCTAAAAAAAAATAAATATCCGCCTAATTTAATATTATTTGCCTTCATTTCATTTGTGTCGGAATGAATCAATTGTACACGTTAAAAATATATCTATATGATAATTACCATTGTTAATATTCAAGTTTTTTGTTGAAATAGTCGATAAAAAAATAAGGTTGACCAAAATATTTTTAGAGGCGCGAATTGTAAAATTAAGTTATAAAAATAAAAAGGCATTTATGGTACACTCAAATTGTATTTCCGACGAAAGAAAACAAAGGAGATTAACCATAAATGACCTACAAACATCTTACCATAGACGAACTGGTTCTGTTGCAAAGTTTTCCAAAAAATCTATTTTAGTGTAAAATTGAGAAAAAAGACAGAGAGGACAGAGTAATGAATCATTTTAAAGGCAAACAATTCAAAAAAGACGTCATTATTGTCGCTGTTGGTTACTACCTGCGTTACAATCTAAGCTATCGTGAAGTTCAGGAATTGTTATATGATCGTGGAATAAATGTTTGTCATACTACGATTTATCGTTGGGTGCAAGAGTACAGCAAAGTTCTCTATTATATTTGGAAGAAGAAAAATAGACAATCCTTCTATTCATGTCATGGAAAATGGACGAAACCTATATCAAAATTAAGGGACGTTGGCATTATCTTTTTCGTGCAATTGATGCGGACGGCTTAACCTTAGATATCTGGTTACGAAAGAAACGGGATACGCAAGCAGCCTATGCTTTCTTAAAACGACTCCATAAACAGTTTGGTGAGCCGAAAGCAATTGTGACCGATAAAGCACCTTCTCTTGGCTCCACCTTGAGAAAGTTACAGAGTGTGGGTTTATATACTAAGACAGAGCACCGAACTATGAAGTATCTTAACAATTTAATAGAACAAGACCATCGACCTATTAAACGACGGAATAAATTTTATCAAAGTCTCCGTACAGCCTCTTCCACGATTAAGGGCATGGAGACCATTCGAGGAATATATAAAAAGAACCGAAGAAATGGAACGCTCTTCGGCTTTTCGGTGTCTACTGAAATCAAGGTATTAATGGGAATAACAGCCTAAGATATTTGGAGTTCAGAGAGGGCGCGTTTGATGTTCAAACTTCGCAACAGAACCATTTTATCCACTATGTTTTTAGTGACCATGGTTGGAGGACTTAATATTTACATCGGTGGTAAAGATTATATCGCCAACCAGAATCCAAATGATTTTTCGATTGATGTTGTCATGGAACCTACCCCTTCAAAAACACAAGTGGAGGAGTGGGCGGATGCTATCTTGGAAGAGGCGAAGATTCCTGTGGAAAGTAAGGTAGTCTATCCCTACCAACAAGCCTATTTTTCTGAAGTGACCCATCAGCAAGTAAGATTTTTTACAGTTGAAGATGCCGCTAGTATAGATTTCTCATACCTTGGTATTGGGTTTATCCTTGATCAAGCCAGCTATGAAAAAATGACTGGCCAACATCTGGGGTTTGTAGCTAATCAAGTGGCTATTTATAGCAAAGGAGTCCAGTTTCAAGCTGGTCAACCCCTGACCTCTGATGAAAAGGAGATGGAAGTTGCTCAAGTCTTATCTAAAAATGTAACCTTGGGACATCATCCAGACCAGGTGTCTTTCAATGTAAGCCAGTATTTGATCGTTGTGGTTCAAGATTTGACAATATTTGAAAATCAAGCTGAGAATCACTATTATATGGGCTTTGAAAGCAGTTTGTCAGAAGAAGAACAGGTAGATAGCTAAGAGACTTTCTTATCAGGTGTTTTTGAAAGTGAGCTTTGGGAGTCCAATATATTACCGGATGGAACGAACGCCATTAGTCTCGCCTATCGTGCCTACGCAACACGTAACTTCTTTAGTTTTGCTGGTTCACTTTTCTTCATTGGGCTCTTGCTATCGCTCACCTTCCTTATGGCGGTGGTATTGGTCATCTATTTCAAACAGATTTCAGAAGGCTATGAAGACAGAGATCGCTTTATCATCATGACCAAGGTTGGTCTGGATGAGAATCAAGCCAGACAGTCCATCCGTAAGCAGTTGTTGATGGTATTTTTCCTTCCAATCTTGTTGGCTATAGTTCATCTTGGTTTTGCCTATAAGATGTTATCCGCCATCCTTTTCTCAATTGGTGTCGTAAATATGGAATTAATGTTACATGTAACGATAGGAATTTGTTTGGTCTATTTCTTGCTCTACTTGATGGTTTTTGTAATAACAACACGGACTTATAAACAAATTGTTTCCTAAAAACTTGGGGGTTTCCCAATTTTTTTGATATTTCTAACATAACGTGGAACATTTTTAGAATTTTCTGTCAATTTAATATTTACAGATTAAGAAGATAGTGATATTGTATATAGCATAACAAAAAGTTCATTCTATAGTTGTTTAGTGTCATCGTTCTTGCCTTTTATAAAAAAAGAAGACAGTAAGATAAGTGCTAACAATTAAGGGATAGAAAAGGAGATGTGCTTATGAAAATTGAAGGATCAAGTATTGCCTTTATAGTGATTTGTACAGGTTTGGTATTTTTAATGACGCCAGCCCTTGCTTTCTTCTATGGTGGTCTCGAGAGGCGGAAAAATGTCATCTCAACGATGATGATGTCTGTTGTCTCGCTAGCCCTCGCAACGGTGGTGTGGTTCGCTGTTGGTTACTCTCTATCATTTTCAGGGGATGGAAATCTTATTGGTGATCTTGGACATGCGTTTTTCCAAGGCGTCAGTGACTCAGAGAGTACAAGGGGCTTGACGATTCCGGACTCACTTTTCGCAGTTTTTCAGATGATGTTTTCTATCATTACTGTTGGGATTTTAACAGGATCCGTAGCGGGACGGATGCGATTTAAACCTCTCTTAATCTTCATAGTTGGTTGGCTTCTTTTAGTTTACTATCCATTTGCCCATATGGTTTGGGATGGAGGGTTACTTGCTCAGTGGGGTACAATTGACTTTGCTGGTGGTGATGTTGTCCATATTACATCAGGGGTAAGTGGCTTGGTTTTGGCTTTGGTAGTTGGCAAGCGCAGGGACTTTAATCGCCTCGAATACCGTCCACATAATGTACCATTTGTCCTATTGGGGGCTGGCTTACTTTGGTTCGGTTGGTTTGGTTTTAATGCAGGTTCTGCCTTAGCAGCCGATGGTTTGGCTGTTCATGCCTTGGTAACGACACATTTGTCAGCTGCAGCGGCCATGTTCTCATGGATTTTGTTAGAATATTTAAAGAATGGAAAACCATCACTTGTCGGTGCTTCAACAGGATTAGTAGCTGGATTGGTTGCTATCACGCCCGGGGCTGGTTTTGTATCAACGTGGAGTGCAGTTATTATCGGATTATTGGTTAGTCCAGTTTGTTTCTATGCAATTGCTATTGTGAAACATAAACTTGGTTACGATGATGCCTTAGATGCTTTTGGCTGTCATGGTGTCGGTGGTATTTTTGGCGGTATCGTAACAGGACTGTTTACTACTCCTGAATTGGCTCTCGACCCTGACAATATTGGCTTGATTTATGGTAATCCACGCCTGTTCTTGGTAACCATCGCAGCGATTGTCTTTACAATTGTTTGGTCTGCAGGCATGACATTTGTTCTCATAAAGGGAATCTCATTCTTCATGCCACTCCGCGTTTCAGATAGAGAAGAAGTAGTTGGTTTGGATGATACAGAACATGGTGAGACAGCTTATCCAACATTTATGGGCTTAGATTCATAAGAGAGGTGTTTTTGATGAAAAAAATAGAAGCAATTATTCGTACAGAAAAATTAGAAGATCTTAAGGTTGCCATAACTAGTGCAGGAGTTGCTAAGGGAATGACGATTTCACAAGTTCTGGGTTTTGGAAATCAAAAAGGCTTTGCGGAATTTGTTCGTGGTCAAAAGGTGACTCCAACCATGCTTGCTAAGGTAAAAGCAGAGATTGTTGTTGAAGATGCCGCAGTCGAAGAAGTTGTTGATGTCATCACTACTGTAGTCCGAACAGGGGAAGTCGGTGATGGTAAAATATTTATTCAGCCAATCGATGATGTTGTTCGCATCCGGACAGGGGAACGTGGTCGTGATGCAATTTAGAACTTGGATTCACAGCTCAGCACTTTCATTTAAGTAAGCTTTTCAACACTAGTTCTTGTCAAAATACAGTTAGTGTTCTCTCAAAAACCAGTGTAGATCGCTTTCTTATCTAAAAGTTTGTCATTGGTGAATATTGGTTCTTAGAAATAGATATGATGAACTTGGGGCAACCCAAGTTTTTTTTTTTACAGGTTCTAAGATAAGTTGCTACCGCAACTTTCTATCTTCCCCCTTCATTAGTCTCTCAGCTTGTCTTTTCCCACCTTCAACAGTCTCCCAGATTGTTTGGACACAAACTGCGTTTGTTTTATTTCCTACCTTCAACAGTCTCTCCCCAGACTATTGAAGCAATCTATTACTGTGCTGAGATGTTAACGCAAACTTTTAAAAGTGATTTATTTTTGAATATTTTTCACTATATTGCTTTACATACTAGTTATCTTATATTATACTATAGATATAATACTAATAGGTAAAACAAACTAGTGGTAAAAGACAAAGAAAATCACTTTTGTTTTTATCAGACTAGTTGGTATTACAAACTAGATGGGAGGAAGTATGAATCTGGATAAGAAAAGTCGCGAAAATTGGAAACTAGCAGGCATCACGCTTGTGATGGCGATTATAACAGGCTGGGCCATGGATTCTATATTAATCTTAGGCATCATGTTAGCGTCAGGCTTGCTGTTTGGATTTTTTGCAGAGGATGAGGAGGGCTTATGAAAGAAACCCAGATGCTCAAGGGGGTCCTAGATGGCTGTGTATTACAAATTATCAGCCAGAAGGAGATTTATGGTTATGAATTGGTTCAGGAGTTGAGAAATCAGGGCTTTGAAAACATGGTCGGAGGGACGGTTTATCCACTCCTTCAAAAGTTAGAAAAAAATGACCTGATTCTTAGTCAGAATAAGCCCTCGCCAGATGGACCCGACAGGAAGTATTTCTATCTGACAGACCAGGGAAAGGCTTATCTAGAAGATTTTTGGAGCCAGTGGACGGAATTGGTTCAAAAGGTTCAGCGATTGAAAGGAGAATAAGATGAGCAAACAAATGGAATACCGCAAGCAGATTGAAGTGATTGAAAGCCAGTTGATCAAGGAAAACAAGGAATACATGGGTCGGATTAATGGCTACATGATGATTGCTTCTGTCTTTCACAGACAGGAAGAAGCAGTGACTGCCCAACTCTTGTCCATTTACCAAGATGTACTTGAAGCACAAAAAGACGGGCTTTCGGCTGAGGAATTCTTAGGAAAAGACAGCAAGCAGATGGCGGATGATTTGTTGAACTATTTGCCTCCGATTGGAGTCAAGGAAGTTGGTCGCCTGGCAGGGCTTGTCTGGCTGGTCTATGTCGGCAGTGGATTTCTCATGGAATTTGCAGGATCAGGCACAGTCCAATTTAATTGGTTAGCACTGGTGTGTGATAGTTTGCTGGCCTTTCTACTGCCGGCTGGCATCATACTCTTGTTACGGAATTTAATTTACCAAACTTCTAAGCTGAAAATTTGGGCGACCTATATTGGCTTTACACTGGTCTATGTAGCAATTTTGGCCGGTCGTTTCACCCTATTGCCGGATGGTACAGACATCTCTTTGACTGGTTGGACAAGCCTGATTCCAGTCCTCCTCATCGGTCTCGCTCTGCTATTCTTCCAAAAGGAAAAGCTAGTACGCTATGTCTTTCTGCCGACCTATCTTTTGATAGCATTGAGCGGAGTTGTACATATGACTATGACCGTCCCAATTTGGCTCAATCTGGTTTTGCTCATTCTTCCAGCCATGGCCTTTTGGATTGGAACTGCGGTTTTGTTGATGAAAAAGGAGAAGTAAGATGAACAAGTAACAGATAAAATTGAATGCTATTAGCAGCTTACAGGGGAAGTTGACCAAGGAAAACAAGGCATATATGCGCAAGCTCCCTGCTTACTTGATACTGGCGTCAGCCTTTCATGAGCAGGAGGAAAGAACGACCGAACTCTTGCTATCTATCAAGATGTCTTGGAGGCTCAAGCAGATGGTCAGTCAGCAGAGGAATTTTTAGGAAAAGATAGCAAGCAGCTGGCGGATGAACTCTTGTCTGACCTGTCGCCCATTCGTTGGTATTATGTTCTGCGATTGACAGGTTTCTTGGCCTTAATTTAAATTGGTTGGTCTTTCTCGGGAGAATTTGGGGATAAGGGTGACATGATTTTGGAATGGCGGAGCTTGCTGTGTGATTTTCTCCTGGCACTCATTCTACCCAGCTCTGCTTTTTTCATCATAAAGAACCTAGTCTATGAAGGGTCATCAATCAAGTACTATTTTCTGATGGGGCTTGGGGGCTTAGTTTTGTGGGGGCTAGTTGGACTACGTTTTTGGATTAGTCGTCAGTTTTATGAGGGCATTCCCCTGCCCTTGTGGGCTTCAATACTAATACTGTTAGGGCTTGCAGTTGGAATCTGGTACTACCGAAAGAGATCGCCGATTGTTTCTGTTTTTGTACCTGCCTATCTTCTAACTGTTCTGAGTGGTTTTAGTCAGATGACTGCGAGTCAGTTTGGCTATGGACCGCGGGATTGGACAGGTTGGTTGCCTCTTATCTTTATGGTTCTTGCTCTATTCTCAACGCTTGCAGGCACATTTTTCCTATTGAAAAAGGAGAATATGGGGTAGAAATACAATCAGGCAACTCTTTAGAGTAGTCTGATTTTTTGGTATAATGGTTGAAAGATAGAAGAACAAGGAGTTTCAAATGACATTCGAAGAGATTTTACCAGGCTTGAAGGCCAAGAAAAAGTACGTTCGTACAGGCTGGGGTGGAGCGGAGAACTACGTCCAGCTCTTTGACACCATTGAGGTCCACGGGCAAAAGCTGGAGGTGACGCCCTATTTCCTCATCAACGTAACGGGCGAGGGCGAAGGCTTCTCCATGTGGAGCCCGACTCCCTGCGATGTCCTTGCGACCGACTGGGTAGAAGTCCATGACTAAGACAGCCCTCATCACAGGAGTTTCCAGCGGTATTGGACTAGCTCAGGCAGGGATTTTCTTGGAAAATGGCTGGCGTGTGTACGGGATTGATCAGGCCAGCAAGCCTGATTTGGCAGGAGATTTCCACTTTCTACAGTTGGACCTGACAGGCGATTTAAGCCCAGTCTTTTCATGGTGCCAGACAGTCGACGTCCTCTGTAACACCGCAGGCATTCTAGATGAATACCGTCCCCATCTGGATATCGAGGAGGATGAATTAGCTCGCATCTTCGCGGTTAATTTTTTTGCGGTGACTAGACTGACTCGCCCCTATCTGCAGCAAATGGTGGACAGACAGTCTGGCATCATTATCAATATGTGCTCCATTGCCTCCAGTCTAGCAGGAGGAGGGGGCTCAGCCTATACTGCTTCCAAGCACGCTTTAGCAGGCTTTACCAAGCAGTTGGCTTTGGACTATGCCAAGGACAAGGTCCAGGTCTTTGGTATCGCTCCAGGTGCCGTCCAAACAGGCATGACCCAGAAGGACTTTGAGCCGGGTGGTCTGGCGGATTGGGTGGCAGATCAGACACCTATCGGACGCTGGTCCCAGCCCAGCGAAATCGCAGAGCTGACCTTTATGCTCGCCAGTGGCAAACTGTTTTCCATGCAAGGCCAAATTATCACCATTGACGGTGGCTGGAGTTTGAAGTAGGGAGGAAATTCGATGATTCTTGAAACCAATAGATTGATGCTCCGACCTTGGAGTGAAACAGATGCAACTGATTTATTTGTTCAAGCCAGTCATTCGGAAGTTGGTCCTGCAGCGGGTTGGCCTGTTCATCAGAGCGTGGAAGAAAGTCGAGAAATTATCAAGACAGTCCTTAGCCAACCCGAAACCTATGCCCTTGTTCACAAAGAAAAAGGACTGGTGATTGGCAGTATTGGACTGATGATTGGCAAGAAAGGTGGTCTTGAATTGGCTGATTCAGAGGCCGAGATTGGTTATTGGATTGGTCATTCATTTTGGGGAAAGGGATTGGTGCCAGAGGCTAGTCAAGTTTTACTGGATTACGGCTTTTCCCAATTGAATCTAGAGAAAATCTGGTGTCGTGCTTTTGTAGAAAATTGCAAATCATTACGTGTCCAAGAAAAACTGGGTTTTGTTTACCAATACCTCTTGGAAGATGTGCATTTCCCACTCATCGATGAAGTTCGTACCGAACGAGTGAGTTTATTGACGAGAGAGGAATGGTATTCTAGAAAGGAAAACCCATGACACCAACACAACTCTGGCAAGAATTTCTTGCAATCAATCCCCAAGCTGGTTCTGAGCCGGAGCCCTGGGCCTTTGGGGCGGAAGCTGATCGACTGGCCGATTTGGTGGCCAGGGGCATAAAAACTTCGACCAGCTCTGCCCATGCCCTCTATGGAGTAGAGGGAGAAGATGTCCCAACAGCTGGTGGCTATGACATCATTCTGGACGGACAAGGTAAGGCTGTGTGCATTATCCAGACCACCAAGGTCTATGTGACGCCCTTTTCCCAAGTGACGAAAGAACATGCCTATAAGGAGGGCGAGTTCCGTCAGGGAGGTGACTTGTCTGACATAAAAGCGAAAAGTCTGATCCACTGGCGACAGGTTCATGAAGACCTTTTTACTATCTGGCTGGCAGAAGCAGACCTGTCCTTCTCAGAAGATATGCTAGTCGTCTGTGAAGAATTTGAATTGGCTTACCCTAAATAGACAATTCTATTGGAAGCAATCAACCTGTAGTTTGTTTTCTAATACTAGAAATTGTTGAGAAACTGGCTTCATTCCAGTTTCTTTTTTTATTTACGAAAAATCCTTATAAAACTGCCATTTTCCAAAAAAATCAAAATTTGCTATAATAGTGTTATTACGAAGAAAAGAGAATTATTTATGAGCAATAACTATGCAATTATTCTAGCGGCAGGTAAGGGTACTCGCATGAAGTCTGATTTGCCAAAGGTCCTACATAAAGTGGCAGGAATTACCATGTTGGAGCATGTCAAACGTGCAGTTGATGCTATGGAACCTGTTAAAACAGTAACCATTGTCGGCCACAAAGCAGAATTGGTTCAAGCTGTTTTAGAAGGTCAATCAGAGTTTGCTCTTCAATCAGAACAGTTGGGAACAGGCCACGCCGTTATGATGGCTGAGCCAGCTCTTGCAGGTTTGGAAGGTCAGACCCTAGTTATTGCAGGCGATACACCGCTGATAACAGGAGAAAGCTTGAAGAGCCTCATTAATTTCCATGTTAGCCACAAAAATGTTGCAACCATATTGACAGCTCAGGCTGATAACCCATTCGGATATGGTCGGATTATTCACAATGCTGATGGGGAAGTGCAAAAAATTGTTGAGCAAAAAGATGCCAATGATGTTGAAAAAAAAGTGAAAGAAATCAATACAGGGACCTACTTGTTTGATAATAAACGTCTTTTTGAAGCGCTTAAAGATATTAATACGGACAATGCCCAAGGTGAGTACTATCTGACAGATGTTATTTCGATTTTCCGTCAGGCAGGCGAGAAGGTTGGTGCTTATGTCTTGCGTGATTTTGACGAAAGTTTGGGTGTCAATGATCGCGTCGCTCTTGCTACAGCTGAGTCTGTTATGCGCAAACGAATCAATGAAAAACACATGGTCAATGGTGTGACCTTTATCAACCCAGATGCTACATATATTGATATTGATGTTGAGATTGGTGCAGAAGCTGTTATCGAAGCTAATGTTGTCTTGAAAGGTCAAACGGTGATTGGTGAACGTACTGTTTTAACCAATGGTACTCGTGTACGTGATGCGAAAATTGCAGCAGATGTCGTCATCAGCAACTCAGATATTGAAGAATCAGTTATTGAAGAAGGCGTAACGGTCGGACCATATGCCCATATTCGTCCTCAATCAATTCTATGTAAAGATGCACATGTAGGTAATTTTGTTGAAGTTAAGGCAACGACACTTGGCGAACATTCTAAGGTGGGTCATCTAACTTATCTTGGTAATGCAACGATTGGAAAAGGTGTCAATATTGGAGCAGGGACAATTACAGCAAATTATGACGGGCAACATAAATACCAGACAATAATCGGAGATGGTGTATTTGTAGGGTCAAACTCGACAATTGTGGCTCCAATTTCTGTAGGTGACCATGCTCTTTTAGCAGCTGGTTCAACCATTACAAAAAATATTCCCAAAGATGCAATTGGTATTGGTCGTGGTCGCCAAGAAAATAAAGAAGGTTATGCGACACGTTTCCCCTTCCATCCAAGTCAAAAATAGGTATATATATGAATTTTGAAGAAAAAACAGTTCAGCGGACAGAGATTTTTAAGGGACACATTTTTGATGTAGTAGTGGATGATGTCCAACTCCCAGATGGTACGATGAGCAAGCGTGAATTAATATTTCATAGGGGAGCAGTTTGTATTTTAGCTGTTACGCCAGAGGGAAAAATGATTTTGGTCAAACAGTATCGGAAAGCGATTGAACGTGCCATTTATGAGATTCCTGCAGGTAAGTTGGAATTAGGTGAAGAAGATACGCTGGAAGATGCTGCCTTGCGGGAATTAGAAGAAGAGACAGGTTATACCAGTGACAAACTGACATTGTTAGCAGATTTTTACTCAGCTATCGGTTTTTGCAATGAGCGAATTCGCTTGTATTTAGCTGACCATCTGGTCAAAGTTGAAAATCCACGTCCAATGGATGAAGATGAGGTCATCGAATTACATGAGGTAACCTTGGAAGAGGCTTTGAACTTGGTGGCTACTGGCGAGATTTGTGATGCAAAGACCATCATGGCTGTGCAATATTTACAACTCATGAGAAAGTAGGTTAAGGCATGAGGAAGCCCTTGTTAACGGATGATATTTTAGAGAAAGTGAAAAAGAATCAGTATTCAGGTCAATCGAATCAATTTGGACATTATCGTCCAAATCAAGATGTATCAATGGAAGACAATGTATTTGAGCCTTATCTAGACGAAGAGTATCAAGGGTATGAGGAAGGGCAAACAATCCGAATTCCAGTCAAACCTAGTGTGGTAAAAAGTCGTCGCATTGAAACCATCAAAAGAGAAGAATTCCGTAGTAAAGTGAATAAAATCCTCTTGTGGGTCATCATCTTGCTGATTATCTTTATCATTGCAGTATTATTTATTTAGGAGAAGAGATGAAATTTGGAATTATCGCAGCCATGCCACAAGAATTAAAGATTCTTGTAGAGCATCTACAAGATGGAACAGAAACCATCGTTTTGGGTCGAACCTACTATCAGGGACAAATCGGTCAACATGATGTAGTTCTCGTCCAATCAGGTATTGGAAAGGTAATGTCAGCCATGGCTGTTGCTATTTTGGCAGACCATTTTGCAGTTGATGTCATTGTTAATACAGGCTCAGCCGGTGCTGTTGCTGACGGTATAGCTATTGGTGATGTGGTTGTAGCAAATCAATTGGCATACCACGATGTCGATGTGACAGCTTTTGGCTATGCTTACGGACAAATGGCAGGGCAGGAATTGTATTATCCAGCAGATCAAGCCTTGTTAGAACAGCTCAGAACCGTTTTAGCAGAGCAGGAAATCATTAACCATGTGGGTCTGATTGTGACGGGCGATAGTTTTATCGCAGGTCAGGATAGAATTACTACGATCAAAACTCATTTCCCAGAAGTCCTTGCTGTAGAGATGGAAGGAGCAGCTATCGCACAAGCAGCTGTCAATACAGGTAAGCCATTCTTGGTTATCCGTGCCATGAGTGACACAGCTCAGGGAGATGCCAATATCACCTTTGATGAATTTATCATTCAAGCAGGAGAACGTTCTGCCCAGACCCTGATTGCCTTTCTGGAGAAAAATTAAGCAGGTTTTGACAACAATACATTGAAATAGGATGACAGTAGCAAAAAATTGTTACTGTTTTTCTTATGCAGTAATTTTAGCCCGACATTATAAGGTTTCAGTCATCTGTCCCCATACAGTTGTGGATATGTAATGTTGAAAAATGTATGATAATACTTTACAATTTTGTTTATGAAAAATAATTTAGGAGGTTGTTATGGTTCAGCGATTATTGCTTGCAAATGATTTGCCTGGTGTGGGCAAGGTTGCCCTAGCCACTAGCATCCCAATTGCAGCAGCCTGTCAGGTAGAAACGATTCTTTTACCAACGGTACTACTTTCTTCTCATACGGGTGGTTTCCCAGATGTTGTCATTGAAGATATGACTGACTTGAATCGAGCCTATTTTAGACAGTGGAAGAAATTGAATGTAAAAGTAGCGGGAATTCTGTCAGGTTATTGTAGAAATCCTCAGCAAGTTAGACAATTGGCAATGTACGCCAAGCAAACAGAAACACCATTGATTGTAGATCCGATTATGGGTGACAGTGGAAGACTGTATACAGGTTTTACATCATCCTATGTAGAGGCAATGAAAGAATTAACTCAGTCGGCCAAGCTCATTCTTCCGAATTTGACAGAGGCTGCGTTGTTAACTGGTCGGGAATATGTTGGAGAACACTATGATTTTTCGGTGATTGAAGACTTATTGGAGGCCTTGGCAAAGCAAGTGACAGCAGATATTGTACTGACAGGAATTTCCTTTGATGATAGCCAAATAGGTGTAGCCTATTTTCAGCAGGAAACAGGGGAAATTACTACCTATTTTTCTAAAAAATATCCAGCAAATTTCTTTGGAACAGGTGATATCCTATCTACCTTGTTAGCAGTAGCAACCATTGAACAAATCAATCTCAATCAAGCTATCCCTCTTGCTTTAGAATTTATTGACAAAAGCTTAAGACAAACCCTTTCATTGAATCGAGACCTAAAGTTAGGGATTTATTTTGAGCCATTTTTAGCAGAGTTACAAGAAACATTTCAAACATTAAAGGAGAAATTATGAAACAGAATCAATTACGTCAATTAACCGAAGTTAGTTTATATGCAGCCCTTATTTGTGTAGTCGTCTTCTTTATTCGTATTCCATTTGGGAGTCAATTTGTTCACTTAGGCAATGCTTTAGTAGTGGTAGGAGTTTTACTATTTGGAGCTAAAAAAGGAGCTGTGGCAGCGTCACTTGGTCTAGGCATCTTTGATTTACTATCTGGTTATGCTTCAGTCGCTTGGATTACCATTTTAGAATCGCTTATCGTCTGCTTTATTTTGCATTTATTTTATGAGAAATTCCTCAAGAAAAATGACCGCTTAACCAATATTATTTTGGTTGGAATTGTTGCGGCAATTACAAAAATCATCTTGAACCTATTGAAGTATACATTAACGGGAAGTTTTGTCGGAGGTTTAACCTTCTCAGCTTCCTTCCTCGTAGCTTTGGGTAAAATCTTAGGAACCTATGGCACTGCAATTACAACCATCATTGCTGTACCAATCCTCTATCAAGTATTCAAAGGTTTATATAATGGAAAACAAGGAAAGCAATCGTAATAAAAAAAGAAAACTTGAGGAAATTCTCAAGTTTTCTTTTTTTATTAGTCTGACTAGTTAGTGTAGTCTTTAATGATCTCAATTGACTCAATCTTAACATCTGTTTTTGGTTTATCATTGTCATCCGTCTCAACAGAAGCAATCTTGTCGACGACATCCATTCCATCAATCACTTGACCAAATACAGTATGTTTGCCATCTAAGTTTGGATTTCCGCCGTTTTTATAGGCGTCAACAATCTTACCAGGATAGCTGGAACTAGAAAGTTGGCTTGACATGTCTGTGGTATTTTGGTTGATAAAGAATTGGCTACCATTTGTACCGGTACCAGCATTGGCCATCGAAAGCGAGCCACGAATATTGTAAAGGAAGGCTGAAAACTCATCTTTGAAACCATTTCCAGCATCGATGGTCGTATCTTTTCCTGCCCAGATAGATTCACCACCAGTACCATTTCCAAGTGGATCTCCGCCTTGAATCATAAAGTCTTTAATGACGCGATGGAAGATGGTGCCATTGTAGTATCCTTCCTTTGCATGGGTTAAGAAATTTTCAACGGTCAAAGGTGCCTGCTCAGGGAAGAGTTTGATAGTAATATCCCCTTCAGTTGTCTTGATTTTAACGGCAGCCTCATTTTCAGCTATATCAGTTGACAGTTGTGGAAAGGAAGCAGATGGATTGTTGATCGCATAAGCCAAATCCTTTGCATATTGACTTGATGCTGTCGTATCCGTAGTTGTAGATGCTACAGATGTTGAACTTGTGGAGCTGGAGGAATCTGAAGTTGATGAGCTATTTCCGCAGGCAGTTAGAAATAAACTGGATGCAAGTAAAAACAGTATTGCTTTCTTCATAGAAAATACCTTTCTGGTTCTTATAAATTATGCACATTCTACCATGTTTTCCCATTTTTTTCAATTTTTCTCCTAGATGAGATCAATCGTTTCTAAATGAACTAAATATGATATACTATTGTTATAAATGCAATAGGAGGTTACCATATGTTTGGAAATTTATTTGGTCCACAGGGAGAGATTATGTGGGAAATGGCTTTTTTTTATGTCGTTTTTATTTTCATAATTGGGCTAATTTTTTTTCAAATCCTTCGAAATTTTTTGGAGTGGCATCGTAATAACTAATCACCGATTGAGACCTGTCAAGCCTTACTGGTCATAAAGCGAACGGATGTCTTTGGAAATGAAACAGCCCGGACCAATTATTATCTGACATTTGAATGGAATGGTCAAAGAAGGGAGTTTCATGTCAAGGATCATGAATACGGATTGTTAACGGAAGGTGATAAAGGAACATTGATCTTTCAAGGAACTCGCATGCTTTCTTTTGAACGCAAAACCTAGTCACTAATCTAGGTTTTTCCTGTGGAATAGTGTATAATGATGTTACTATTTAGAGATAATAATGTGAGGTAATTATGTCTGTTGAACAACGTATCGCAGAAATGTATAATGACTATGAGGTCAAACCCTATATTTCCCCAGAACGTGATCTTGCGACCTGGCTATTAGAAGCTAAACCGGTGCCAAAGCGTAATATGGTTCGTCTAGAAGAAGGTCTGTTACCAGGGGATATCATTTTATTATGGCGCATTAACTTTGGAACGTTTGAAACAACCACCCCCTATCCAAAGTATTTTGAGTATATCTATGGTATCAATGGTCCAGAACATATGGAACAATTAATCACAGATGGATATGCTTATGTTGAGTCTGCCTTTGATTCATTGGATCACATCACTTCAACTGCTAAGAAAAATATACTCAAAGCAGAAGGATTTAGTGGTTTATCCAAGTTAAAAGTTGCTGACCTTGATGCAGCACTTAAGGAGTATTTGACTGAAGAAAAACTGGCACCATATTTTTCAGTTCGCGGCTACGCCTTGACGGAAAAGGGAAAATCAGCACTAGACAATCACCCCGAAGTAATCGACAAACATCCGAAGAAAAAAATGTGATCAGCAAGGCTGGCCCTTTTTTCTTCTTGACAGAAAACGCTATCAGTGGTATTGTGTTATAAACATTGAAACGTTTCATTTTTTTGTAACTAGGAAGGATGAGTCATGAAGCCAACTAAATCAATTACTATGAAAGATGTCGCCAAATTAGCAGGAGTCAGTGTTGGAACAGTGTCTCGAGTCATCAATCAAGAGCAAGGAATAAAAGAGATAACGTTGAAGAAAGTTCAACAAGCGATAGATGAATTAGGCTACATACCAGATGTTTATGCTCGAGGGATGAAAAAAAATAAGACAGAAACGATTGCCTTAATTGTTCCCAGTGTTTGGCATCCATTTTTTGGAGAATTTGCTTTTCATGTTGAAGTTGAATTAAGTAAGAAAGGCTATAAGCTATTGTTGTGCAATATTTCTGGTCCAAAAAGAGAGTTAGATTATATCATGATGCTTCAGCAAAACAAAGTAGACGGTATTATCGCCATCACCTATAGTCCGATTGAAGATTATTTATCATCAAATATTCCCTTTGTTAGTATTGACCGTACGTATGAAGATAAGGCAATTGCATGTGTAAGTTCCGATAATCAAAAGGGAGCTGAACTTGCTGCTCAAGTACTCATTTCAAAAGGAGGGACACATTTTGGTTTCATTGGTGGTCATAATAAAACAATCAATGAAACCAAGAAACGGCGATTATTTTTTGAGAAAACAATTTTAGAGGCTGGTTTTCCCTGTGAGGTTTTAGATTTAGAGGAACCCTATGATAATTTTTTAGAGGAAGTTGAGGTTTTTTTACGCCAACACCCTGAAATAGATGCTTTATTCACGATAAATGACTTCACAGCGATTGACGCTATCTCAATATTAGAAAAACTTGGGAAAAAGGTTCCTGAAGATGTACAGGTCGTAGGATATGATGGTATTCGTCAAGCCGAAGAGCGTACGCAGTATCTATCGACGATTCGTCAACCTATTGAAGAAATGGCAACAGAAGCTGTTCAATGTCTGTTAGATATTTTAGATAAAAAAGATCGTCCACTCCAAATAACCTTACCAATTTCGTACCTAGAAGGAAAAACGACAAAAAATTAAAAATAGGGGTTGACAGAAAACGGTTACAATGATAACATAAAATCATCAAGTTAGTTGATTTTATGTTATCAAAAAATGAAACGTTTCAAAACAATTGTAATAGAGAGGAGATGGACATCCTCTTTATAAAATCATAATTTTTTGAAACGTTTCAAAAGGAGTTTATATGAAAACATCGAAACTTCAGCAAACGTCAGTTTGGGAAAGAATAAAGCAACAAAAAATTCTCTTACTCATGTTGCTACCAGGTTTGGCCTTGACCTTCATTTTCCGATACATTCCCATGTATGGAGTTCTGATTGCTTTTAAAGATTACAACCCTCTAAGAGGTCTGCTAGGCAGTGAGTGGATTGGTTTTACTGAATTCACAAAATTCCTCTCTTCACCAAATTTCGGTACTTTGCTGGCCAACACCTTGAAGTTGAGTATCTATGGTTTACTTTTAGGATTTTTGCCACCGATTATTTTGGCTATCATGCTGAATCAACTATTGAGTGACAAGGCTAAAAAACGGATTCAGTTGGTGCTTTACGCTCCAAACTTTATCTCAGTCGTGGTTATCGTCGGTATGATTTTCCTATTCTTCTCAGTTGGTGGCCCTGTTAACTCAATCCTCGGTAAGTTCGGCCTTGAAACAAATTTCCTGACCGATCCTGATTTCTTCAGACCACTCTATATCTTAAGTGGTATTTGGCAAGGTATGGGTTGGGCATCTACTCTTTATACGGCAACTCTTGTAAATGTGGATCCGGCCTTGATAGAAGCAGCAAAATTAGATGGAGCAAATATCCTCCAACGTATCTGGCACATAGATTTGCCAGCTCTTAAACCGATGATGGTTATCCAGTTTATACTTGCTGCCGGTGGGATTATGAATGTTGGGTATGAAAAAGCGTTCTTGATGCAAACCTCATTGAACTTGACAAGTTCAGAAATCATTTCAACTTATGTATATAAGATAGGTTTGATTTCAGGCGATTACTCTTATTCAACAGCTGTAGGTTTGTTTAATGCATTGATTAATATCATCTTGCTCATAGCTGTGAATAAATTTGTCCAACGAATTAATGATGGACAAGGGTTATAGGAGGTTTGTATGAATACACAATTGTATACAGAATTTGATAAGTGGATGCTTGTCGTAAATAAAATAATCATTGCCTTCCTAGTATTGATAACTGTTGTTCCTATGGTCTACATTTTAGTTGCATCATTTATGGATCCTCAGGCTTTAATCAGTAAGGGTATTAGTTTTGATCCAAAGGATTGGACAATTGAAGGTTATCAGAGAGTTTTTTCAGATAAATCAATTATTCGTGGTTTTTTGAATTCCCTCTTCTACTCATTTTCATTTGCCTTCATTACTGTGGCAATATCCGTATTGACTGCCTATCCATTATCTAAGAAAGATTTAGTTGGTAAAAAATGGATTAATGCCTTTCTAGTCTTTACCATGTTTTTCGGTGGTGGTTTGGTACCGACATATCTCTTGGTAAAAGATTTGGGAATGTTGAACACAGTCTGGGCGATTATTATCCCTAATGCAGTCAATGTTTGGAATATCATCTTGGCACGGACCTATTTCCAAACCTTACCAGACGAATTAGTTGAAGCAGCAGTCATGGACGGTGCTAATGAATTTTAAATTTTCTTAAAAATAATGTTGCCGTTGGCTAAGCCTATCATGTTTGTACTTTTCCTCTATGCCTTTGTTGGTCAGTGGAATTCATACTTTGATGCTATGATCTACATTAAAGATCCGAACTTGGAACCACTCCAATTAGTTCTACGTAAAATCCTCATTCAAAGTGAGCCTGCTAAGGACATGATTGGAGCGCAAGCGGCCATGAATGAAATGAAGCGTATTGCTGAAATGATCAAGTATGCAACAATTATTATTTCAAGTTTACCATTGATTGTTATGTATCCATTCTTCCAGAAATACTTTGATAAAGGTATTATGGCAGGTTCATTAAAAGGTTAACAAATCATCTTTCAGCTTCACTTTTCTAAAACCGAATGGGGAGCTTAAAAGACCATCTATACTATCTAAACACAAATAGGAGGTTGTTTCAGATGAAACACAAAATTGGAAAAACGGTTGTCACTCTTCTAGCAAGTACAGTTCTTTTAGCTGCATGTGGTTCAAAAAATGTTGCTTCAAGCCCGGATTATGAATTGAAAGATGTTCAATTCCCGCTTGAAAAATCAGTTACGCTTAAGTTCATGACAGCTAGTTCACCTCTAGCTCCAGCTGATCCTAATGATAAGTTGATTTTCCAACGTCTTGAGAAAGAAACGGGCGTTCATATTGACTGGACAAACTATCAATCAGACTTTGCTGAAAAACGGAATCTTGACATTGCATCAGGAGCCCTACCAGATGCTATTCATAATGACGGTGCATCTGATGTCGAATTGATGAACTGGGCTAAACAAGGGGTTATCGTACCAGTTGAAGATTTGATTGATGAGTACATGCCAAACCTCAAGAAAATTTTGGATGAAAATCCAGAGTACCGTTCCATGATTACAGCACCAGACGGTCATATCTACTCATTCCCATGGATTGAAGAATTGGGCGAAGGTAAGGAATCAATCCACACTTTAGCGATATTGCTTGGATTAACAAGGAATGGTTGGACAAGCTTGGTCTTGACATGCCAGAAACAACAGATGACTTGATCAAGGTCTTGGAAGCCTTCAAGACAAAAGATCCAAACGGCAACGGTAAGGCAGATGAAATCCCAATGTCCTTTGTCAACGGTAACGGCGGCGAAGACTTCAAGATTCTCTTTGGTGCCTTCGGTGTCGGTGACAACGATGACCATATCGTCGTAAACAATGACGGTACCGTTGACTTTACAGCGGACAATGAGGATTACAAAGAAGGTGTTGAGTTCATGCGTACCCTTCAGGAAAAAGGTCTTATTGACCCAGAAGCCTTTGAGCAAGACTGGAATACCTACTTGTCAAAAGGAAGTGAAAACCTCTATGGTGTGTACTTCACATGGGACAAGGCCAACATCACTGGTATGAATGAGGTCTATGACATCTTGCCAGTATTGACAGGACCAGATGGCACCAAGCACATTACACGTACCAACGGTATAGGCTTCCAGCGTGACCGCATGGTCATCACATCTGCCAACAAAAACTTGGAATTGACCGCTAAATGGATCGATGCCCAGTATACACCACTTCAGTCTGTCCAAAACAACTGGGGAACTTACGGTGATGAGAAACAGCAAAACATCTTTGAGTTTGACAAGGCCAGCAATATGCTCAAACACTTGCCGCTCAACGGTACTGCACCAGCCGAACTCCGTGAGAAGACAGCGGTTGGTGGACCATTGGCCATCCTTGATGAGTACTACGGTACAGTCACTACCATGCCAGACGATGCGAAATGGCGTTTGGACTTGATGCACGCAACCTATCTTGACTATGTGACCAACGACAATATCTACCCTCGTGTCTTCATGGAGGAAGAAGATTTGGATAAGATTGCACAAGTGGAGGCAGATATGAATGATTTCATCTACCGCAAACGTGCAGAATGGATTGTAAATGGTGGTATTGAAGAAGAATGGGATAGCTACTTGGCCGAACTTAACAATTATGGATTAGAAGAATTGTTAGAAATTAAACAAAAATACTATGACCAATATAAAGCAAATCAGTAATTAAAAAGGGGGCTACCTGTGAAAACAGTTGAAAAAGCCAATCAATTTATTTTAGAAGAAAAAGAAACGATTAATCCATTATTCAAACCTAAAGCTCACTTCACACCAGAAATAGGATGGATTAACGACCCAAATGGATTTGTCTTCTTCCGTGGAGAGTACCATTTGTTCTACCAATTCAACCCTTACGAGAGTGTTTGGGGGCCAATGCACTGGGGTCATGCTAAAAGTGAGGACTTGGTCAACTGGGAACAACTTCCTGTTGCCCTTGCTCCTGACAAGGACTACGATAAGGATGGCTGTTTCTCTGGTTCAGCCATTGTCAAAGACGATGTTCTCTGGCTCATGTACACAGGTCACATTGTCAATGAAGATGGCACAGTTAGCCAAGTCCAGAACATGGCATTCTCGACAGATGGTATTCACTTTGAAAAAATTGAGCAGAATCCAGTCGCAACTGCAGATGGACTGCCAGAAGAAGTGATCGCAAATGATTTCCGAGATCCGAAGATTTTTGAGAAAGATGGTCATTACTACTCAGTTGTTGCAACTAAGCACCAGGATAATGTTGGCTGTATTGTCTTACTCAGTTCTCCCAACCTGACAGAATGGAAATTTGAGTCTATCTTCTTGAAAGGTGAAGCCAACCAAGGCTTTGTTTGGGAATGTCCCGACTACTTTGAAGTGGATGGTCAAGAGTACCTAATTATCTCCCCAATGCGTTACCAAAAAGATGGAAATGACTTTATCAATATCAATTCCAATATCTTTGTGACAGGGCATGTTGATTGGGATAGGAAAGTCTTTGTGGCAGATTCCTTTAAGGAAATTGACCATGGGCATGATTTCTATGCAGCTCAAACAACAGAAAGCCCTGAAGGTGAGCGCGTGATGGTGGCATGGATGCACACTTGGGGACGTAAGTTGGTCACCAATGATTTTGGGCATAAGTGGTACGGGCAGATGACTCTTCCACGCATTCTCAAAAAGAACGAAAATGGATTGCATCAAGTTCTGCCAACAAGTGTTTTGGAAGCTTTCAAAGATATTGAAATCGGACAAAGTATCAAAGGTCCTAGCAAGTTCTCTCTTAAATTGGAAGATAGTTTGGAGTTAAGGCTTGGCTCTGACCAAGATTATCTTCAATTTGGTTATGATAAGGAAAGCCAAGAAGTCTACATCGATCGTGGTCACCTTGATATCCAGCAAACTGGAGAAGAAGAATGGTCAACCATTCGCCGATCAGTTACGGTTGCAGCTGAAGAGTTATTGATTATGATAGATACCAACTGTGTAGAAATTTTTGTCAATAATGGCCAAGAAGTTTTGACCTCAACTTACTATGTTGAAGGTCAGAGAACTTTAAATACTCTATAAATTTGTTTCCTCTAAATTTTTTCACTCCAAGAAAGGTCCTGCTTGCAGGGCTTTTTCTGATGTGAAAAATCTCCTTAATTATGATAAAATAAGGAGATTGAG
Organism: Streptococcus sp. VTCC 12886; assembly: GCF_049893425.1. Lineage (NCBI taxonomy): Bacteria > Bacillati > Bacillota > Bacilli > Lactobacillales > Streptococcaceae > Streptococcus > Streptococcus sp. VTCC 12886. The sequence continues at coordinate 24,078 of NZ_JBMVJB010000015.1, forward strand.
AAAGTTGAGGTATCTATGCGAAAGACGGGTAAAAAAGGTAAGACAACGAGACGTCCGACAAAGGCAGAGTTGGCCCAACAAGAGCGTGTTAAAAAGATAGTTTTACGTATCATAGGGATCCTATTTTTGGCATTTTCAGCAAGTCGACTAGGCATTTTTGGGGTAACTAGTTACAATATTTTTCGCCTACTGTTTGGAAGTTTGGCCTATCTATTGATGGCAGGTGCATTCTTCTACTTCTTGTTTCCAAATAAGATTCGGAATCGTGAAGGAACCATTTCCGGTTTTTGGCTAATTATTGTGGGACTCTTGCTCGAATTTCATGCCTATTTTGACTGGAATTTTGAGGGAAATGATTTGTTTAATCAGACACTCAAGTTGGCTCTTCGAGATTTGTCCTCATTCAAAGTGTCAGAGTTTTTTGGAGGAGGTTTAGTTGGAAATCTACTCTATTTGCCAGTGTCATTCCTGTTTTCAAATGTAGGCACCTTTTTCATCGGCTTCTTATTGATTGCCTTTGGAATTTTCTTTATGAGTCCATGGTCTGTTTATGATGTAGCGGATGGATTGGTGGTTTTCAAAGATAAATTTTCAGAAAGACAGGAAAAAAGAGCAGAGCTTCGCGCTCAGAAGCGGGTTGAACGAGAAGAAAAACGCCAGCAAGAATTAACTCGTCTTGAGGAGGAGCGCCTCCGGATTGAACATGAAACAGAGACAAACATCGTAGACACTGTATCTGAAAGGACAGTTGATCTTGAAACAGGAGAGATTCTGGAGGAAGCAGTGGAGGAAACCCCTTTTCAGGTACCGATTATTTCAGAATTTGATCATTTGGAACCAGAGGATGATTTTCCAATCATGCTCGCGGAGGACGACGTTTTAGCTACGCTTGATAACCAAGAAAGTAAGGTTGAAGAAGTTGAAGATACGGATATTCAGATTGACTTCAAGCCTAAGCAACGTTTAGCCTATAAATTGCCGACAATTGATTTATTTGCACCTATTAAAGTCAAGGGACAAAGCAATGAAAAGCGAATCGTACGTCAGAATATAAAAGTTTTAGAAGAAACCTTCGCAAGTTTTGGGATCAAAGTAGTTGTTGAACGGGCAGAAATTGGACCTTCTGTAACTCGATATGAGTTGAAACCAGCAGTTGGGGTTCGCGTCAATCGCATTTCTAATTTGGCAGATGATCTGGCTCTTGCCTTAGCAGCTAAAGATGTTCGGATTGAAGCCCCTATTCCCGGGAAGTCTTTAGTCGGTATCGAAGTTCCTAATACAGAAGTGGCAATGGTGCCTTTCCGAGAATTATGGGAACAATCCATGACAGACCCAGCTAAATTGTTAGAAATTCCGCTTGGTAAAGCTGTCAATGGGACGGTGCGTTCGTTTGATTTGACACGGATGCCCCACTTGTTAGTTGCTGGCTCGACAGGATCGGGGAAATCAGTGGCAGTCAATGGAATCATTTCATCTATTTTGATGAAAGCAAGCCCAGACCAAGTGAAGTTCATGATGATTGACCCTAAAATGGTAGAGTTATCGGTTTACAATGATATTCCTCATTTATTAATTCCTGTTGTAACCAATCCACGGAAAGCCGCACGGGCTCTTCAAAAAGTCGTTGACGAAATGGAAAAACGGTACGAACTTTTCAGTCAAGTAGGGGTTAGAAATTTGGAAGGCTACAATGCCAAAGTGGAAGAATTTAACAGACGTTCTGACGAAAAACAAATTCCATTACCACTTATCGTCGTTATCGTAGATGAATTGGCAGATTTGATGATGGTAGCTAGCAAGGAAGTTGAAGACGCAATTATACGTCTTGGTCAAAAAGCCCGTGCTGCGGGTATTCATATGATTTTAGCAACACAACGTCCCTCAGTAGACGTTATCTCTGGTCTAATTAAGGCAAATGTTCCATCTCGTGTTGCTTTTGCTGTAGCATCAGGTACGGATTCACGGACTATTTTAGGTGAGAATGGAGCAGAAAAACTGCTTGGACGGGGGGACATGCTATTCCATCCAATTGGAGAATCTGCACCAATGCGTTTACAAGGGTCCTTTATTTCAGACGATGATGTAGAACGTATCGTTCAATTTGTAAAAGAGCAGGCTGACGCAGAATATGATGACACCTTTGATCCAGGAGAAGTATCTGACAGTGATACAGATTACGGTGCAAACGGTGGATCCAACGAAGGAGATCCACTCTTTAATGAAGCAAGAGCATTAGTCATTGAGACGCAAAAAGCAAGTGCATCGATGATTCAACGTAGGCTATCGGTCGGATTTAATAGGGCGACTCGATTAATGGAAGAACTAGAAGCTGCTGGTGTGATCGGACCTGCAGAAGGCACAAAACCAAGAAAGGTATTAGAAACACAATAATGAAACTTGATACTGTACACCATATTGCTATCATTGGTAGCAATTATGAAAATACAAGGGAATTTTATGTTGAAAAGTTAGGGTTCGAACAACTTGATGAGCACATCCGTCCAGAAAAAAAGGATATTCTTTTTAATGTAAGAAAAGGTAATCTGGTTTTGGAAATTTTCATTAAACCAGATGCCCCAAAGCGACCAGCTATGCCAAATCCAGAGCATACTGGACTCCGTCATCTAGCATTTAAGGTTGAGAATGTAGAAGAGTGTTTAAGCAAGTTTGATATGCTTGGGATTCCGCATGAAAGCGTACGATGGGATGATTTTGACGGAAAAAAGATGGCATTTTTCTTTGATCCAGATGGTCTTCCATTAGAAATCCATGAATAATTTAGTCATTACTTGAAGGAATTTGAGCAAGTTCTAATAAAATTTGAACCATTGATTGGAATAAAAGTAGTTAGTAAACAGCTAATTACTTTTTTTGTCAAATAATTTTATGTTTCAACGTAACAAAAACTAACATAATATGTAAAAGATTTGAAGTATGTTATTTACTGTATAATTTCACAGAATAGATTTTTGAGAAACAGGGGTAAAAGCGAATGTTGTCAAGTGTTAACGAAGACATAATTCGCGATTAGTATAAAAAATAAGTATGTCACAACAGGTGCTAATATATATTACGTATATTAAAAACTGAAAGAAAAGTCAGAAAATTTTATCAAACACTTGCTAGTGAATAAAGATTAGTATATAATCTTAAGCATAACTTAAAAAGTTGTTAAAAAGTTCGTAATCAGGGAGATTATCTTATGAATAAATGGAAAAAACTTGCTACAGCTGGTTTGGCTGTTGCTACACTTTCTGTATTAGCTGCCTGTGGTAATGGAGGTTCAAAATCTTCATCATCAGACACTTCTACAATCAATTGGTATACACCTACTGAAATTCTTACTTTAGATATTTCAAAAAACACAGATCGCTATTCAGCAATGGCAATCGGTAATGCTGGAAGTAACTTGCTTCGTGTAGATGAAAATGGTAAAAACCAACCTGACTTAGCTGAAAAAGTTGAAGTTTCTGAAGATGGTAAAACATTTACAGCTACTCTTCGTGATGGTATTAAATGGTCTGATGGTAGCGACATCACTGCTGAAGATTTTGTTTATACATGGCGTCGTATGGTAGATCCAGCAACTGCGTCTGAGTATGCATATCTTGTATCGGATGCCCATGTATTAAATGCTGATGAAGTTATTTCTGGTGAAAAACCAGTTGAGGAATTGGGTGTAAAAGCGGATGGAAACAAAGTTATCTTTACCTTGTCTACTCCAGCTCCTCAATTCGAAAGCTTGTTAACTTTCTCTAACTTTGTTCCACAAAAAGAATCATTTGTTAAGGAAGCTGGCGAAGATTACGGTACATCTTCAGATAAGATGTTGTACTCTGGTCCATTCGTTGTAGAAGATTGGAATGGTACAAGCGGTAGCTTTAAACTTGTGAAAAACGAAAATTACTGGGATGCGGAAAATGTAAAAACAGAGACCGTAAACGTTCAAACTGTTAAAAAGCCTGATACTGCGGTTCAGATGTATAAACAAGGTGAGCTTGACTTTGCAAACATTTCTCAAACATCTGCAATCTACAATGCTAATAAAAACAATGAAGATGTCATCGAGATTGCTGAAGCTCGTGCAGACTACTTGGTATACAACGAAACTGGTAGTGTAGAAGCTTTGACAAACGAAAAAATTCGTGAAGCTTTGAACCTTGCAACTGACCGTGAAGGACTTGTAAAAGCCGCAGCTGATACTGGTACAAACCCAGCAACTGCATTTGTACCAAAAGGTTTGGCAACATTGACTGATGGTACAGACTTAAATGAGTTTGTGTCACAACCGTATACATTTGACAAGAAGAAAGCTGCGCAATTGTTCAAAGAAGGTTTGGCTGAGTTAGGTGTTGATAGCTTAACATTGACAATTACAGCAGATTCAGATAACCCAATCAAGAAAGCAGCAACTGACTACATCAAAGAACTTTGGGAAACAACTCTTCCAGGCTTAACTGTTGAAGAAAAATTTGTAACCTTTAAACAACGTTTGGAAGATACAAAAAATCAAAACTTTGAAGTTGCATTCGTAAGCTGGGGCGGTGACTATCCAGAAGGTTCAACATTCTACGGTTTGTTCCAATCTGGTTCAGCTTATAACTACGGTAAAGTAAATAGCCCTGAGTTTGACGCTGCTTATGAAAAAGCTTTGACAACTGATGCTTTGGACAAAGATGCAGGGGCAGCAGACTACAAAGCAGCAGAACAAGTTCTTTACGAGGGTTCACACTACAACCCACTTTACAACTTGTCTAACAAAGGATTGCAAAACCCTAACATCAAAGGTCTAGTTCGTAATTCAACAGGTCTTGATGTGGACTTCACACATGCTTACAAAACTAAATAAGTTGTACGAATGATGAACAAATTTGCAAGGATTGGATCTGCCAATTCTTGCTTTTGCTTTGAGGAATAATATGACTAAATATCTATTGAAAAGGATCGCCATTCTGTTGGTGACACTATGGGTTGTTATTACCCTTTCCTTCTTTCTGATGCAAATTATGCCTGGGACTCCTTACAATAGTCCGAGACTTACTGATGAAATGATTGAAATAATGAATAAACAGTATGGTTTGGACAAGCCACTGTGGCAACAATACCTAAAATATCTGAATGATATTTTACATGGAGATCTTGGTACAAGTTACCAATCTGCTAACCAGTCTGTTTCAAAATTGATTACACAACGCCTAGGAGTATCTGTACATCTTGGTTTTCAAGCTCTTGTTGTTGGTATAAGTGGTGGTTTGTTAATCGGGGCTGTTTCCGCTCGTAACAAAAACAATAAAATTGATGGCTTTTTAAGTGTGGTTTCAACTCTGGGAATTTCAGTACCAGCCTTCATCATTGGTTTGCTTTTGTTGGACTATCTTGGTTTTAAATGGGCACTGTTGCCTCTTTCAGGGTGGGGAACATTTGGACAAACAATCTTGCCAACTTTCGCCCTTGCAATCCCAGTTTTTGCACAGGTTACACGTTTCTTCAGAAGTGAAATGATTGAAACCTTGAACACCGACTATATTCAGTTGGCGCGTGCAAAGGGTATGACAAATCGTCAAGTAACCAAACATCATGCTTACCGTAATTCAATGATTCCTGTTCTGACCTTGGTTGGACCAATGGCAGCTAATATTTTGACGGGTTCAGCTTTGATTGAACAGATTTTTTCTATTCCAGGGATAGGTCAACAGTTTGTAACGTCAATTCCTACAAAAGACTATCCAGTGATTATGGGGACTACAATTGTCTATGCAATGATGCTCATGATTGCTATTTTGATTACGGACATTATCATTAGCATTGTGGATCCACGTGTCAGACTGGGATAAGGAGTGAATAATGACAGAACAAAGAAAAACATTTACTTTGGTTGGTGCTGGTAGCTCAGACTCCCAGGAAAAAATTGAAAAACCAGCCTTGTCTTTTATGCAAGATGCATGGAGACGATTAAAGAAAAATAAACTGGCAGTTGTTTCGTTGTGGTTTATTGGATTCTTACTTGTATTTGCAATTGGTTCCACATTTGTAGTTTCAACAAAATCGGCTAATAAGTTTAATAGTGAGCAAGTAGAAATTTACCGTAACCTGCCACCAAAAATTAGTGATAACTTACCATTCTGGAATGGCTCAATTGTTTATTCAGGAAATACTGAAGCAAATGATGCCTATGCAGATCAGAGTGTGCCTGAGGGTGTTAAGTTTATTTTAGGTACGGACAACCTAGGACGAAGCATTGCCAAACGGGTGACTGTTGGTATTCGTATTTCCCTCTTAATTGCAGTGATTGCTACCTTGATTGACTTGATTATTGGTGTGACGTATGGTTTGATATCCGGATTTTTAGGGGGTAAAGTAGATACCATCATGCAACGTATTATTGAGGTCATTTCTTCTATTCCAAACTTAGTTATCGTTACGATGCTTGGTTTGTTATTGGGAAACGGTGTAACATCCATTATTATTTCAATTGCTATCGTTGGTTGGACATCAATGGCTCGTCAGGTGCGAAACCTAACCCTATCCTACAAGGAGCGTGACTTTGTACTTGCCTCTCGTGCGTTAGGTGAGAGCAACCTGAAAATTGCTTTTAAACATGTTTTACCAAATATTTCAGGTATCATTATTGTCCAAATTATGATGACTGTACCTAGTGCAATCATGTATGAATCTGTATTGTCAGCCATCAACTTAGGTGTTAAACCACCAACTGCATCACTTGGCTCATTAATTACAGACGCTCAAGAAAACTTACAATATTATCCTTATCAAGTAATGATTCCTGCGGCTGCTTTAGTACTGATTTCGCTTGCGTTTATCTTATTGGGTGATGGCTTACGCGATGCATTTGATCCGAAATCAAGCGCTGATTAGGAATGGAGGATGTGATGAATAAAGAAACGATTTTACAAGTTGAAAATTTAAATGTTACCTTTCATACCTATGCAGGTGAAGTCAAGGCGATTCGTGATGTCAGTTTTACTTTAAATAAAGGAGAGACTCTGGCTATTGTTGGAGAGTCAGGTTCAGGGAAATCAGTAACAACACGTACGCTAATGGGCTTAAATGCAAAAAATGCACATTTGTCAGGTAAGATTCATTTTAAAGATAAAGACTTGAGTGAGTTGTCAGAGAGTGAGTGGGTAAAAGTTCGTGGAAATGAAATTGCCATGATTTTCCAAGATCCAATGACAAGTTTGGATCCAACAATGACCATTGGAATGCAAATTGCTGAGCCAATTATGTTGCACGAAAAAGTATCGAAATCTGAGGCTTTGAAACGTGCTTTGGAGCTCATGAAGAAGGTTGGTATTCCAAATGCTGAAGAGCACATTAAAGACTATCCACATCAGTGGTCAGGTGGGATGCGTCAACGTGCAGTCATTGCGATTGCACTTGCAGCGAATCCAGAAATTCTAATTGCGGATGAACCAACAACTGCCTTAGACGTGACGATTCAAGCGCAAATTTTAAATTTGATGAAAGAAATACAGTCTCAAACACAGTCTTCTATTATCTTTATTACCCATGATTTGGGTGTGGTAGCTGGTATGGCAGACCGTGTAGCAGTTATGTATGCAGGGAAGATAGTGGAAGTTGGAACGGTTGAGGAAGTATTTTATAATCCGCAACATCCTTACACATGGGGATTATTAAACTCTATGCCGACAACAGAGACTGCTTCTGGAAGTTTGGAATCCATTCCTGGAACTCCCCCAGATTTGTTGAATCCTCCTGTTGGAGATGCTTTTGCAGCCAGAAATGCATATGCTCTCGATATTGATTTTGAAGAGCAACCGCCAATGTTCCAAATTTCAGATAGCCATTATGCAGCAACATGGTTGTTAGATGAGCGAGCTCCTGAAATTACACCACCGTTAGCAATCTTGAAACGTTGGGAAAAATGGAATAGTAAGAAGGAGAAACAATGAGCGAAAGTAGAAAAAAACTCGTTGAACTAAAAAATGTTTCATTGACTTTTAATGCAGGTAAGAAAAACGAAGTTAAAGCCATTGACAATGTTTCCTTTGACATTTATGAAGGAGAGGTCTTTGGTCTCGTTGGTGAATCTGGGTCAGGAAAGACAACAGTTGGCCGTACCATTCTAAAGTTGTATGACTATAATGCTGGCGATATTCTCTTTGATGGCCAGTCTATTTCAAAGCTTTCTGGAAAAGATTTGAAAGAATTTCGAAAAGATGCACAAATGATTTTCCAAGATCCTCAAGCTAGTTTGAATGGTCGTATGAAAATCAGAGATATTGTTGCAGAAGGTTTGGACATTCACGGCTTGACTCCTTCAAAAGAAGAACGGGATGAGCGTGTTCAACATTTATTGGATTTAGTCGGTTTAAATAAGGATCATTTAACGCGTTATCCGCATGAGTTTTCAGGTGGACAACGACAACGGATTGGTATTGCACGTGCCTTAGCAGTTCGTCCAAAATTCATTATCGCTGACGAACCAATCTCAGCTTTAGATGTTTCCATTCAAGCACAAGTTGTTAATTTGATGCAAAAATTGCAGAGAGAACAAGGTCTAACCTACCTCTTTGTTGCACACGATTTGTCAATGGTTAAGTACATCTCTGACCGTATTGGTGTTATGCACTGGGGTAAAATGTTGGAAATTGGAACGTCGGATGCTGTTTACAATGATCCAATTCATCCGTACACGAAGAGTTTGCTTTCTGCTATCCCTGAACCGGATCCAGAATTTGAAAAAGGTCGTGTCCATATGGAATACGATCCAAGTGCTGAATTAGATGGTCAAGAACGTCAGATGCATGAGATTACGCCTGGTCACTTTGTATTGGCTACAGAAGAAGAGGCTGCGGCATACCGCGCTGAACGAAACAAATAAGAAATAAAAAAACCTGAAAATTTCAGGTTTTTTTGTATGTGATAAGTTTCGAACTTAGTTTTTTAAAGTTAGGACAGCAATCACCAAGGCCAAATACATCAGGAATGTCAAGATAAAGCCAGCTCTCCAAAATACTTTGAAAAATCGTTTGTAGTTAAACTGTCTTTTTTGAAGCAAGAAGAAGAGACAAAGACCGATGGCAAGTACTGACAGTGAGAAGGTCAGATGAGGTATTAAGCTACTATAGTAAGCCTTGTCAGAAATAAGATAAAACTCAAAGGCAAATAATGGAAAAGCAATATCCGCAAAATTCCATCCTCTTTTTTGCAATTTAAAAAAATTGACAACAATAATGGAAAGTGCCAAAGTCAGAAAAAGAAATAATATTGCCGCAATCTTTAAAAAAATCATTGATTCAAACATAAGTCTATTCTATAAAAAATGTGAACAAAAGTAAACCTAAAGCTTGCATTTCTTTGAAAATCGTGTATAATGAAAAGGTATGTGTAAAACACATATTTGTGGGAGGTAAAAATCTGTAATTACCGCCAAAACCACAATAGGAGGATTTTATATCATGGCTAAAAAAGTCGAAAAACTTGTAAAACTTCAAATTCCTGCAGGTAAAGCTACTCCAGCTCCACCAGTCGGACCAGCACTTGGTCAAGCAGGTATCAATATCATGGGATTCACTAAAGAGTTCAACGCTCGTACAGCTGACCAAGCTGGTATGATCATCCCAGTCGTTATCTCTGTGTATGAAGATAAATCATTCACTTTCATCACTAAAACACCACCAGCTGCTGTTCTGTTGAAAAAAGCTGCAGGTGTTGAAAAAGGTTCAGGTACACCAAACAAAACTAAAGTTGCAACAGTTACTCGTGCACAAGTACAAGAAATTGCTGAAACTAAAATGCCTGACTTGAACGCTGCATCTGTAGAAGCTGCAATGCGTATGATCGAAGGTACTGCTCGTTCTATGGGATTCACTGTTACTGACTAAGTAGCACCCAAGTTTATCTGATTACAAGGAGACATATAATATGGCTAAAAAAAGCAAAAACTTGCGTGCTGCTCTTGAGAAAATCGACAGCACAAAACTGTACAGCGTAGAAGAAGCTGTTGCTCTTGCAAAAGAAACTAACTTCGCTAAATTTGATGCGTCTGTTGAAGTTGCTTACAACTTGAACATCGACGTTCGTAAAGCTGATCAACAAATCCGTGGTGCAATGGTATTGCCAAATGGTACTGGTAAAACTTCACGTGTTCTTGTTTTCGCACGTGGTGCAAAAGCAGAAGAAGCAAAAGCTGCTGGTGCAGACTTTGTTGGTGAAGATGACCTTGTTGCTAAAATCAACGGTGGTTGGTTGGACTTCGACGTCGTTATCGCAACTCCAGATATGATGGCTGTTGTTGGACGTCTTGGTCGCGTACTTGGTCCACGTAACTTGATGCCAAACCCTAAAACTGGTACAGTAACAATGGATGTTGCTAAAGCAGTTGAAGAGTCTAAAGGTGGTAAAATCACTTACCGTGCTGACAAAGCAGGTATCGTACATGCTCTTATCGGTAAAGTATCATTTGACGCTGACAAACTCGTTGAAAACTTCAAAGCATTCCACGATGTAATGGCTAAAGCTAAACCAGCTACAGCTAAAGGTACTTACATGACTTCAGTAACAATCACAACAACACAAGGTGTTGGTATCAAAGTTGATCCTAACTCACTTTAATCAATAAGAAGATTGTCTTAGGGCAATCTTTTTTTCTTGAGATTTTCTTGACAAGCAATTGATTTCGATTTATACTATATTCAATTTACATAAAGGAGTCATCCAATGAAAATAGCGGAAAAAAGATGAGTTTTATAACTACCTTTCTGCGGCCTACAATCTTTCACAAGGGGTATTTTCGAAAGACTTGCGTGAAAAAATGTTGGAGGTTGTAGGTCAGTTGGATAAGGAGGTGAACCTCTATATCCTTGCTGGGTATCTCAGTCGTTTTGTTAACGCAGAGATAACTGCTCTGACTTGTCGAGCACCTAAGGAATTGGTTCAGTTAGCTCGCTATCTTCAAGAACTTCAAAATCACTATCGTTATGCAAGCATCATTCCAGGTAAGATAGAATAGGGGAAAACATGACAGAATATATAAAACCACTCGTATGGAAGTGGGAAGATGAAAATGACAACCGTTCCGGCAATCGCCCCACAGCAGGTAGTCGCTTTGAACAAAAACTACCAAAAGGAGAAAAACCTTTCCAAGTTTATTCACTGGGAACGCCAAATGGTATTAAAGTAGCTATCATGTTGGAAGAACTGAGGGAATTTGGTGTTTCGGATGCAGATTATGACCTGTTTCTCATTAATATCGGTCAAGGAGACCAATTTGGCTCCGATTTTGTTGCTATCAACCCCAATTCCAAAATTCCAGCCATGGTAGATTATTCTGAAAAAGAACCCGTTCGCGTCTTTGAATCAGCAAATATTCTTCTCTATTTAGCAGAAAAATTTGATGTTCTCTTACCGAAAGAATGGGCTGAACGGACTGAAGTCCTTAACTGGCTCTTCTGGCAAACTGGCGCAGCTCCATTTGTTGGTGGAGGGTTTGGACATTTCTTCCATTATGCTCCGACCGCGCAAGAATATCCGATTAATCGCTATACAATGGAGACCAAGCGTCAGCTGGATTTGTTAGATCAGTTATTAGCGACTAGAGAATATGTGGCAGGTAACACTTATACTATTGCTGATATCGCTATTTGGTCTTGGTATGGTCGCTTGGTGCAAGGAGAACTATATCCAGGTTCAGCAGAATTTTTAGATGTTGCTTCTTATACGCATCTAAAAGCCTGGGTAGAGAAGATTGCTCAGCGTCCTGCTGTACAACGAGGGTTGACAGTGAAGTATCAGTCCATTGATCATTAAACCACTCACCCCACCCATTGGGTGGGTTTTTCTTTTACTTTGGTATCATAAAAGTTTATAATGAAAGGGTTAGACTCTCTTGAATTTTAAAGAAAAGCAGTGGTTAATGTGGATTTTTGAGAGAATTAAATTGATACTCATATGGAAAGATTAGTGAATATGTCTGAAAAAGTTGAAATACAGCAGTCAAAAGAACAGGCTACAATGGCTAAAGGGTTAGCTTGGTTGACTGCAGGTAATATTCTAAGTCGCTTACTGGGGGTAGCTTATGTAATTCCTTGGTATATTTGGCTAGGAGAATACCGAGCAGAAGCAAATGCTCTTTTTAGTATGGGTTATCAAATTTATGCAAATTTTTTATTGATTTCAACAGTAGGTTTACCTGTAGCGATTGCTAAGCAAGTTGCAAAATACAATGTTCTTGGTAAGGAAGATGTTTCTCTCTATCTGGTAAGAGAGTTCTTCAAAATTATGCTGATCTTTGGGGCGGTATTTGCTGGGATCATGTATATCAGTTCACCGTGGTTAGCAGAAGCATCTGGCTCAAGGGAAAAATTGATTCCGGTCATGTATAGTCTCGTACCGCCCTTATTTATTTTCCCGGCTATGAGCATTCTTCGTGGTTTTTTCCAAGGTCGTCATGATATGAAGCCCTATGCGATTAGTCAGCTCGCAGAACAGTTGGTCCGTGTTATTTGGATTTTAGCAGCGACCTTTATTATCATGAAATTAGGTAATGGGAATTACCTTGATGCGGTTGTCCAATCTACTTTTGCTGCCTTTGTTGGTATGATTGCCAGTGTTGCAGTATTAGTCTATGCTTTATGGAAACAAGGTTACTTAGGAAGATTGATTCATGCGAAAAAGCAGAAAATCTCTATCCATACTGGTCAGTTAATCAGAGAAACTGTAAAGGATGCTATTCCGATTATTATTTTAGGTTTAACCATTCAATTGTTGCAATTTATTGATCAGGTTACCTTTATTAATGTGATGGAGCGGATTACAACCTATTCGAATTCAGAATTATTGGAACTGTATTCTTATTTGGCCGCAAATCCGAACAAAATTACTATGATGATTATTGGTATTTCCCAGAGTTTAGGAAGCGTGGCAATTCCATTGATAACAGAAAAATTTGTTCAAAAGAATTTGAAAGCCGCTTCGCATTTAGTTGCTGATAACTTACAACTTCTTTTCATTTTTACAATCCCAGCTATTGTTGGTACTGTTCTATTAGCTCGTCCTTTGTATACGGTATTCTATGGTCCATCAGAAGAAATTGCTATTACCTTGTTTATTTGGAATCTTTTTATGATTCTTCCTTTGGGCTTGTATTCAGTCATTAGCGTTGTTATTCAATCAATCTTTGAAAACAGACATGGAATTTATTATTTCTTGATTGGTATGCTAGTGAAAATTGTTTTACAAGTACCAATGATGTATCTTTTTAAAGTTTATGGCAGCTTTATTTCAACAATTTTTGGTTTAGGTATTATGCTGTATCTCTTTTATAAACGAATTGATAAGATACTAGATATTGATGAACAATTAGTAGTCAAGGATATTGTGACAATTAGTTGGATTTCCGCGGTGATGGGCTTGATTGTCTGGGTTATCGAGTTCCTTCTAGATATCGTTCTTCCAGCAAATGGATATGTTTCTAGCTTTATCCATTTAGTGATTGCTGGTGGTGCCGGTATTATTATTTTCGGTCTACTGACATTAAAGACGCGTCAGTTAGACCGCCTAATCGGTGGTAGAGCACAACCTTTACGTAGAAAGTTACGGCTGGGATAGGGTCTTCGAGAGGGTTAATCTGGCTAGTATTGCGGGATCATTGTACAGTAAAGATAGGCTAGTACGTAATAAAAGCAAAGAAAATTCATGATGGATTTTCTTTTTTCTTGGAGATTTCAGTATAAAAAAAATTGAATTTATGGTAGAATAGTAGGGATAAAAAAGAGGAGTAAGTGAATGAAACCTAAATACGAACGCATTCTAATAAAACTGTCTGGAGAGGCTTTGGCCGGTGAACGTGGTATCGGCATTGACTTGAAAACCGTTCAAGAAATGGCAAAGGAAATCCAGGAAGTTGCAGAATCAGGTATTCAAATTGCCCTTGTAATTGGTGGCGGTAACTTATGGCGTGGAGAACCTGCTGCTGAGGCGGGCATGGATCGAGTTCAGGCTGACTATACTGGTATGCTTGGAACTGTTATGAACGCCCTTGTAATGGCGGATTCCCTTAAACAACTTGGTGTAGATACACGTGTACAAACTGCCATTGCCATGCAGTCGGTTGCTGAGCCTTATATTCGTGGTCGTGCGCTCCGTCATCTGGAAAAAGGTCGTATAGTTATCTTTGGTGCAGGTATTGGTTCTCCATACTTCTCAACCGATACAACAGCTGCCCTTCGATCTGCTGAAATTGAGGCAGATGCAATTTTGATGGCAAAAAATGGTGTGGATGGTGTGTATAACGCTGATCCGAAGAAAGATGCCAATGCTGTTAAATTTAATGAATTAACCCACCGTGAAGTGATTAGTCGTGGTCTTAAAATTATGGATGCGACTGCTTCAACACTTTCAATGGACAATGACATTGATTTGGTTGTCTTTAATATGAATGAACCAGGGAACATCAAGCGCGTTGTCTTTGGTGAACCGATTGGGACAACTGTTTCAAATTATACTGCAGAAAAATAATAGATTGAAATTGAGTTCAGTTTTCATCTATTCAATAGAAAAATAAAAAAAGTAGGAAGTTTTATGTCTAAAGAAATTATTGCTAAAACGCAAGAGCGCATGAACCAATCTCATCAGAGTTTGGCGCGTGAATTTAGCCACATTCGTGCTGGTCGTGCAAATGCTAGCTTGTTGGACCGTATTTCAGTTGAATACTACGGTTCTCCAACACCATTGAACCAGTTGGCTGGTATTACAGTGCCAGAAGCGCGTGTTCTATTGATTACACCATTCGACAAGTCAATATTAAAAGATATTGAGCGTGCTTTGAACGCATCTGACCTTGGTTTGACACCACAATCTGACGGTACTGTTATCCGTTTGGTCATTCCTGCTCTTACTGAGGAAACTCGTAAGAATTTAGCGAAGGATGTGAAAAAAGTGGGCGAGAACTCTAAAGTTGCTATCCGCAATATCCGTCGTGATGCTATGGATGAAGCAAAAAAAGCTGAAAAAGCAAAAGAAATCACGGAAGACGAATTGAAGTCGCTTGAAAAAGATATTCAAAAAGTAACAGATGATGCTATCAAGACAATTGATAAAATGACTGCCGACAAAGAAAAAGAATTGTTGGAAGTTTAATCAACACGTTTTTAGGCTAAAAAATAGATCATCACTGGGCTGTCTAACTTCCAGTGGTGTATCAATAAGAAATCTAATGGAGGGGGGGGTTAGACAGACTCCCCCTTTTTTAATCAGAAAGAAGAAAATCATGAATGATTTATTAGCACAGTATATCGTTGGTTTAGTGACTGACGAAAATGATCAGTTTTATTTTGTCCAAAAAGGAGGAGTTACCTTTGCGCTCTCCAAGGAAGAAGGAGAACATAGTCTAGGTCAATCTGTTAAGGGATTTGCCTATACCGATATGAAACAAAAACTCCGTTTGACAACTAAGGAAGTTGGAGCGAGTCGTACCAGCTTTGGTTGGGGAACTGTCTCAGAGGTACGTAAGGATTTGGGTGTCTTTGTGGATACTGGTCTGCCAGACAAGCAAGTGGTTGTTTCCTTAGACATTTTGCCAGAAATCAAGGAACTCTGGCCGAAGAAAGGTGATCAGTTGTACGTCAAATTAGACGTCGATAAGAAGGACCGCATTTGGGCTCTACCAGCTTTTCAGGAAGATTTTCAGAAAATGGCTGGACCTGCTTATGACAATATGCAAAACCAAACTCTGCGAGTGATTGTCTACCGTTTGAAAATGAATGGTACTTTTGTTTATTTGCCAGACAACAACATGCTTGGTTTTATCCATCCGAGCGAACGCTTTGCGGAACCACGTCTGGGTCAGGTCTTGGAGGCGCGTGTCATCGGCTACCGTGCAGTTGATCGGACCTTGAACTTGTCTCTCAAGCCACGTTCATTTGAGATGCTGGAAAATGATGCTCAGATGATATTGACTTATCTGGAAAGCAATGGAGGTTTCATGACCTTGAACGATAAGTCTGATCCGGAAGACATCAAGGCTACCTTTGGTATTTCCAAAGGGCAATTCAAAAAAGCTCTTGGTGGTTTGATGAAGGCTGGGAAAATAAAGAAGGACTCAGTGGGAACAGAATTGGTATAGGAGGCGTCTATGCTCGTATATATTGCTGGTAGTGGAGCGATGGGGTGTCGGTTTGGTTATCAATTGTCTAAGACAAATCATGAAGTGATTTTGCTGGATAATTGGGAAGAACATATCGAAGCAATTCGAGAAAACGGCTTGAAAGTGACTGGAGATGTAGAGGAAACTGTACACTTACCCATCATGAAACCGACCGAAGCAACGAGAGAAGCAGATTTTATCATTCTTTTGACTAAGGCTGATCAGTTGCCAAAGATGTTGCGGGATATTAAGCCGATTATCGGTCCAACTACCATGGTTTTGAGTCTCCTGAATGGTTTGGGGCATGCGACGACCATGCGTCGGTATGTACCAGATGAAAGTATCATGGTTGGGGTGACTATGTGGTTGGCGGGACTAAAGGGTCCTGGACATGCTCACTTAGAAGGTCCGGGTTCTATCTCCGTTAAGCATATTCTTGGCGATGAGCAATCAGTTGCGGATATTATTGAAATGCTGAATGAAGCTGGACTAAATGTGACCTATGACAATCATGTTGTCAGTGCTATTTGGCAGAAAGCCTGTGTCAATGGTGTGATGAATCCAACTTGTACCATTTTAGACTGTACAATTGGTGAATTATTCGGTACGGAGGCTGGACTGAATCTAGTACAGGGGATTTTCAAAGAATTTATTGCTGTTGCTAAGTCTGAGGCAGATGGAATTGACGAAGAAGCTATTTGGAAATATGTTATTGATGCTTCGAAGAAGGCTTCCAATCACTATCCATCTATGCACCAGGATTTGGTCCAATATGGTCGAAAGACAGAAATTGATTATCTGAATGGAGCGGTTGTTTTTAAGGGCAAACGTACAGGTATTCCAACACCCTATTGCCAAATGATAACGGATATGATTCATGCCAAAGAGAGTATGCTGGGGTTGAGATAGGAGAAAGTCATGCTGATTGAAGCGGAAACGATTGAAGAATATATGGCTGCCTTGCCTGAAAATCGGAAGGAAGCAGTTCAACGACTCCATCAGGTGATTGTGGAACAGTTACCAGCTGGTTTTGAAGTAGGAATCTTGGGAGCTATGATTAACTATTATGTGCCGCTTGCTGCCTACCCTGATGGTTATCACTGCACACCGGGAGAGCCCTTGCCATTCCTTGCCTTGGCATCACAAAAGGCACACATCGCCCTCTACCACATGGGAATCTATATGGACCAGAATTGAATGATTGGTTCGTTGCTGCTTATCAAGCACAGGTACCTACCAAACTGGATATGGGCAAGTCCTGTGTTCGTATGAAAAATCCCAAGAATATTCCTTATAAATTGATTGGGGATTTGGTTAGTAAAATGTCTATGGAGCGCTATATAGAGCTCTACGAAAAAAATCATAGAAAGTAAATCTAGTGAGAAGAAGTTTTTATTCTTGGTTGATGACCCAGCGCAACCCGAAAAGTAATGAACCAGTAGCTATCTTGGCAGATTATGCCTTTGATGAATCTGATTTTCCTAAGCAATCAGATAATTTCGATGAAGTCAGTCGTTTTTTAGAGGAATCGGCCAGCTTTGCCTTTTCCATGGCTGATTTTGATGCGATTTGGGAAGATTATTTGACACATTGATGGATAAAATAGTACAAAATAGCCTTGTTTGGGCTATTTTTGCTATAATAGAGAAAAGCACAGGAAAAGGAGTAACTCTTGCTAGAACATTCAATTGATATTCAACTTAAGCATCCAGATGATTCATTTAGCCTATTTGGTTCGAATGAACGCCATCTGAGATTGATGGAACAGGAACTAGGTGTGGTTATTCATGCCCGTACGGAAAAAGTGCAGGTGATTGGTCTGGAAGAGCATGTAGAACAGGCGCGTATTGTTATCCAGTCTCTCCTTGTCTTGGTGAGTCGTGGTTTGGTTATCAATACGCCAGATGTAGTCACAGCTATTTCCATGGCAAAAAATGATGAGATTGAGAAATTCGTTGCCCTCTATGAAGAAGAGATTATCAAGGACAACTATGGCAAACCCATTCGCGTAAAGACCCTTGGACAGAAACTCTATGTGGACAGCGTAAAGCGTCATGACATCGTGTTTGGAATTGGACCTGCTGGTACAGGTAAGACCTTCTTGGCGGTTACTCTAGCTGTAACAGCCCTCAAGCGGGGACAGGTCAAGCGGATTGTCCTGACCCGTCCTGCGGTAGAAGCAGGCGAAAGTTTAGGCTTTTTGCCAGGGGACTTAAAAGAAAAAGTAGACCCCTATTTGCGTCCTGTCTATGATGCCCTCTACCAGATTTTGGGCAAGGAGCAGACCACGCGCCTAATGGAGCGCGAGATTATCGAGATTGCACCGCTGGCCTATATGCGGGGGCGGACCTTGGAAGATGCCTTTGTCATCTTGGATGAGGCGCAAAATACTACCATTATGCAGATGAAGATGTTCCTGACCCGTCTGGGCTTTAATTCCAAGATGATTGTCAATGGGGATATTAGTCAGATTGACCTGCCACGTAAGGTTAAGTCAGGTTTAATTGATGCGACAGAGAAACTGAGCAAAATTCCGCAGATTGATTTCGTACATTTTTCAGCCAAGGATGTGGTTCGCCATCCAGTTGTTGCCCAGATTATCAATGCCTATGAAGAGGAGGCTCGGGCGGCAGATAGTCGAGCAAGTTTTGATACGATTGGACAGTCTGGTCGGAGCGAAGAGGATGAAGATTAGTCAATATTCAAATCATTATAAACCATTATCAAGAACGAGAGTTAGTAGACGCCGACTTAAATCAAGTCTTGGCATTCTACCAGACCAATCCTCTCTATTTTGAACATTTTCCACCCTTGCCTAGTCTGGAAAGTTTAGCAAATGACCTTGTCGAGTGTCCACCAGGTAAGGAGTTATCAGATAAATATTTTTTAGGATTCTGGGACAAAGAGCGAATAGTTGCCATCCTAGACCTAATTGACGGCTATCCGACTGCAGAGATTGCCTACATCGGACTTTTTATGGTGGATTCAAGATTGGCTGGTCAGGGTCTTGGCTCAAAGATCATAGCAGAGCTCCTGTCTCAGTTAGCAACTCACTTCAAAAAGATGCGTCTAGGTTATGTAGAAAGCAATCCTCAGTCCAGTCATTTTTGGTCCAAAGTTGGATTTTGTCCAACTGGCGAGGTCAAAGAGTTGGCTGGAAAAACAATCGTTATAGCAGAATGTGATTTTGGAGATTGGAAATAGGCGAACCTAGTTCGTTTCGCTCTGATGCAGATAGAACTCTGTTCCTTTTCTATTTCAAGGGAACAGGCTGTCAAGCTCAACTGGAGCTCGACAGTCATCAAATCAAGTCAACAATATCTGATTTTGATTGTCGAAGAGGCTGGGCAGAAAGTCCAGCCTCGCTTCTCAGAGTTCGTGTCAACATCTCAGCGCAGTGGTTGATTGGCTTTAACAGTCTTGGAGACTGTTAAAGGTAGGAGCTAAGATTTGCACAGCAAATCTCAGCAGTTCGTGTTTCACACTCCTAATCTGACCATTACGACTGTTGCGAACAAAGTTCTTCGCTTTATCTCCAACCTCAAACTGTCTCCCAGACAGTTTGAGCTGTGCGGGGGTGGGAGTTTAAAAGGTCTGGGAGACATTTTAAAGTGGGAGATAAAAGCAGATGGCAGTCAGCTCACATAAATTGATCTCTGAGAATAGACTGTTTCAGATCAACAACTAGAAATAAAGTCTTGTTGACGAACTCTTTTTAGACTGGTCGAGTTCTTTCCCACTCCCATTGCTAGTTTTATAAAAATACTGCCAGTATGCCTTCAAAAACGGTTGTGATCAGCGAAAATCGATCTCGTGCTGAAAAACAATTCACAATTTTGTATATGCTAAATAAAAAACTGCCTATTTCATAAAGAAAAAAAGGCAGTTTTTTATCTGTCTGACAGTTAAAAAATGGAATTATTTTAAAGGTGAAGTTTATGAGATTTTAGAATGTTTTGGAACATGTTGATGAGAAATTTCTTGTTTGATAGCACAGTCACAAGAACAATCATTGCAGGTACCTTTACTTTTGACCAAGCTACGGATAGCTAGGACGAACAATACAACAATGAGTGATATCAGGATGAAGTTAGCCATTCATTTGCTCCTTTTGAATGTTTTTTAGAGTGACGATAGGTAAGGCGGAAGCAGGTTTCCGAACGACACTATACGCCATTGCAGATAGTAAAATCAGTGCAATACCGGTCCAAATAGTTGGTCGGTGATGGTAGAGAAAAACAGCTCCTAATTGATAAATGATGAGGCTGACAGCATAGGCTAGTCCTGTTTGGAAACCTACAGCAATCCAGGTCCATTTTGCATTTCCCATCTCACGATGTATGGCTCCAATAGCAGCAAAGCATGGTGCACAGAGCAAGTTAAAAATGAGGAATGAGTAGGCGGATAAAGCGGAATAATCTTGCTGGAGCAATGTCCACAATTCACGATTGCTCTCGGAAGTTTCTCCCAGTTTGTAGAGAATACCAAAACTAGCAATGACTGTCTCTTTAGCTAGGAGGCCAGTAATCGCTGCGATTGTAGCTTTCCAGTTCCCAAAACCAAGTGGTTGGAAGAAAAAGGCAAAACCATGGCCGATTGAAGCCAGGATGCTTTGATTTGTCTCGACTGGTGCCAAAGCCCAGCTGTATGAACTAGCAAACCAAATGATGATATTGGTTACGAAGATAATGGTCCCCGCACGTTTGATAAAGCTTATTGCCTTATCGGAAGAATAACGAAGAACAGTTTGAATTTGCGGAAGATGGTAGGAAGGCAATTCCATGATAAATGGACTCACCAAGCCACCGAGTTGCTTTGTTTTTTTCAATGCCAAACCAGAAAGAATAATGGCTCCCATACCAATGAAATATGCGCTGGGTGCTATCCAAGGGTTGCCAGGGAAAAAAGCGCCAGCAACGAGTGAAATAATTGGAAGTTTGGCTGAACAAGGCATAAAAGTAGCTGTCATAATAGTGATTTTTCTATCTTGTTCATTCTCAATTGTTCGACTAGCCATTACTCCAGGAACACCACATCCTGTAGCAATCAGCATCGGGATAAAGGATTTACCTGATAGGCCAAACCGTCTAAAAATTCGGTCCATGACAAAGGCAATTCGACTCATGTATCCAATATCTTCTAAGATTCCTAGACAGAAGAAGAGTACAAAAATCTGTGGCACAAAGCCGAGTATAGCTCCACAACCAGCTACAATTCCATCAAGTACTAATGATTGTAACCAGCCAGCAATTCCAAAGGTATCAAGAAGATTTTGAATAATTACTGGAACAAATTGGCCAAACAATACATCGTTGACCCAGTCAGTCCCAATAGTTCCTACGGTTTGGATAGCAAGAAAGTAGGTTAGCCACATAACGAGTGCAAAAATAGGAAGTGCGAGAAAGCGGTTGGTTACAATTTGGTCCACTTTATCAGAAATATTAAGGCCGTTTCCAATCTCTTCTTGGACGGAGCTCGAAATGGTTTCAATTAATTGGTATCGCTGATTGACAATTATGGCTTCGATATCATCCGAATAGATTTTCTCCAAAATCATGATAATTTCAGATAAATCTGCTTTTTCAGTTTCTCCGAAATTGAGTTGATGTAAAATGCCTGGATCTTGTTCTAAAGTCTTGATAGCATAAAAGCGTTGTTGCCTTGTAGGGATTGTTTGAGGTAACAATTCAATAACTTGAGCAATAGCTGCTTCAAATTGTTTCTCATATTGCGGAAAATAAGGTGTGTTAGATTGGGTGCTCGTTCTTTCAACTTCGCTGAGCAGTTGAGGAATTCCCATCTTTTTTAATGCACTAATTGATTGAATGGGGCAACCTAGCTGGTGAGATAACTGATCTACTTTAATACTCCGTCCCTGTTGTTTCAAAGTATCGGTCATATTCAGTGCAATAACAGTTGGGATACCCATCTCGAGTAATTGGAGAGTTAGATATAGATTGCGTTCCAGATTCGTTGCATCTACAACATTTAAAATGGCTGCTGGTTGAGCAGTTAGGAGGTAGTCTCTAGCAACCATCTCTTCGGAAGTGTAGGGTGAGAGGGAATAGATTCCGGGAAGATCTTGCAGATCCAAGTGTGGTCGTTTTTTTATGTTTCCTGATTTTCTTTCGACCGTTACACCTGGCCAATTTCCAACTCGTTGGTTGGTTCCTGTCAGTAGGTTGAAAAGGGTGGTCTTCCCGCTGTTCGGATTACCCACTAAGGCTATCTGTTTTTTCATTTATTCACCTAGCTTGCAACTTGAACGAGAATCATTTGTGCTTCCGATTTCCGGAGAGTTAAATGGTAGCCACGAAGTGTTATTTCTAATGGATCGCCTAAAGGAGCAACATTTTTTAGAAGAAGTTGTGTATGTTTCGTTATACCCATATCCATGAGACGACGGCGTAGGGCGCCTGTCGCACAGATTTCAATAACTTTAGCACTGCTACCAATTGGAAGATCTGATAAGGCCAAGGATCGCCCTTGTTCTGATTTTTCTTCTAAAACCAAGCTATTGAGAACAGATTGATCCAAGGCTAAACGACTGGCTTTGACCTGGATAATTGCATTGTCCTTTGTTTTTGAAATGATTCGAATTTCTTGCCCTATCTTTAACCCAAGATGGTTCAAATGTTTGCGAACATCTTCTTGTAATTGAATGTCTTTTACAAGATAAATTAGTCCAATTTGAAGTGTTTGCATGTTCATTAGGCATCCTTTGTGATTTTTATAACAATAGTATAACACAAATACTTAAAAATGTCAGATAATTTTTAGATATATGTTAGCTTTAATGATACTGGAATATATTTTGTTCACGGGCTTACTTCATCGCTTTCTTCATCGTGCTCTCTCTTAATCTTTTTTTATAAAAATCCATTGACATATTTTGGATGTATGATATACTAGTAAAGTACGCTGGTTTAGCTCAGTCGGTAGAGCGCATCCATGGTAAGGATGAGGTCGCCGGTTCAATCCCGGCAACTAGCATAAAATAATCCAAATAACCCTTGATACACAGGGGTTTTTGTTATGCCTGCCCCAAATTTTTCGAATATCTTTTTGAACTTGTCATTACTCATTTCTTTTAATGATTCCAGTTGATGAGCATAGACTTTGAGTGTTATGTTTAAATTTTTATGTCCTAATAATTGGGAAATGGAAATCAATTCGACTCCTTGAGTAATCAAGTATGATGTGTGGGTATGTCTTAGTGAGTGTATGTGGACATTTCGCCCAACTATTTTCTAAAGGCAATTCTTTTAAATAGAGGGTAAATAGGGAATATTTTACCAACAAAACCCCTTGACATATATGTTTATTGTGTTAAAATAGTGGATAGAAAGCTGAAAGGAGTAAGACAAATGAACAAAAAACTTATTGTCAAACAAGCTGTTTTTTATTATATACTCCTTTCTAAGCGGGAAAACAGATTTTAGAAATCATTCATGAGTGTGGTCTCGATGAAGAGTAGAGGTTGAACGTCAGTTCAGCTAGATAAGTTTATTGACTTATTGATTGATGATTTTTGAAAAACAACGGGTCTATTTTTGTGGACTAAAGCAAGCCTAGGAGGAGTGAAATGCTTCCCTGGGCTTTTTTGTGCGCTTAGAAAGGTAATACTCTTCGAAAACCAAAATTATCCGTTGTCAACTTGCCTTGATGAACTCCAGTTCTATCTTCGACTTCGTATTCTAGGCTACTTTTGATTTTCATTGAGTATAAGGTCTATCAATTGTTGCTTATTGAATAAAGTGGCAAATGACAGGCTGGAGATTTGTAAAGGAGATATATGTTTCGATTAATTTTTGATTATATCAAGCGTCATAAGTGGCTCTATTTATTGGTTGCCGTGACCTTGATTATTTATGATGCCACGCTTTTGGTACCGACGCAAATGATTCAACGGATGGTTGATATACTAACAAAAAATGAATTAACGCAAGCAATTTTAGTTCAGGATATGACGCTCTTGTTGCTCGTGACTTTGCTGAACTATGCTATGGCATTTATTTGGCACCTTAAACTATTTCAGGCTTCTGTTAACTTCAAGTTTGATATGCAACAACGGGCATTCAAAAAATTGGTTACCATGCGAACACCATTCTATGAGAAATTTCGCTCAGGAGATGTAATGACCCGTTTTTCAACGGATGTGGATGGCTTGATGGAGATGGTCGGCTACGGTCTCATGATTGTCGTCTATGCAGGCGGTATGCTAGCCTTTATCATCCCAACCATGTTCTTCATTGACTGGAAGATTTCTACGGTTGCTTTGCTTCCGATGCTGTTCATGACACTTTGTATATTTTTTATCGGAAGAAAACAAGATAAGGCGATTGACGCGAATAGGGACGCTGTAGCTCAACTCAATAATGAAGTTTTGGAAGTCATCGAAGGGATTCGAGTGACTCGGGCTTATGGTAAGAAAGAGACTCAAAAAGCTCAATTCCAAGCACGCACCAAACAATTAGCACAAGGTGGTGATCGTATCACCTCACTTCAATCTATATACAATCCACTAGCGACTGTTTGTTTAGGTTTATCAACGATTATAGTACTTGTAATGGGAGCACAGGCCGTGAAGACAGGGCAATTAACACTCGGACAAATCATTGCACTGCAACTCTATGTCAGTTCGCTCTTAGAGCCCTTCTGGACACTGGCAGATTTTATCCTCGTTTATCAAACTGGCAAGACATCTTTCGAAAAATTGCAAGAGCTAATAGAGACTGGTGATGATTTGGAAGTGGATGGGGCTAAGGAAATAGCAGAGCTGGAGAGTATTGCTTTCAAGGATTACAGCTTCCGATATCCACAGGCGGAAAGAGCCAGTCTGCAGGACATTAATTGGACCCTACTAGCTGGACAGACCGTTGGAATCGTCGGAAAAACAGGATCTGGAAAGACGACCTTAGTCCGCCAATTCCTCCGTCAATATCCTATTGGTCAGGGTGATTTCACCATAAATGATCAATCAGTATTGGACTATAAACGCGCTAGCCTTGAAGAAAAAATTGGTTATGTTCCACAAGAACACATTCTCTTTTCTAAGTCTGTCGGAGAAAACATTGCTCTCGGTAAAGTAGATAGTAGTTCTGAAGAGATTGAACAAGCCATTGTTACGGCTGCATTTGATCAAGATTTAAAACGGATGAGTGATGGGCTTAACACTATGATAGGTGAACGTGGGGTGTCTATTTCGGGTGGTCAAAAGCAACGGATTTCTATTGCGCGTGCATTCTTACGGGAGCCAGATTTGCTAATCCTAGATGATTCCTTATCTGCAGTGGATGCTCGGACAGAACGCCAGATTATCCAAAATATTCAAAAAGAACGTGCCGGTAAAACCAATGTCATCGTGACCCATCGTCTATCTGCTGTCAACCATGCTGATTGGGTGTTGGTTCTGGATGAGGGCCGTATCGTTGAAGAAGGGCGTCCCGCTGATTTGCTTGCCCAAAAAGGTTGGTATTATGAACAATACCAGCGACAACAAAGCCAGGAAGGAGGAGAGTAATGACTATTTTAGGATTTTTATTAAAACAAATCAAACGCATCAAATGGATATTTTTTGTAGCAGTAGTTTTCTATTTACTAGCTTCAACCCTGGTTCAGTTGGCTCCTCTGTTGATTCAGCAGGCTATCGATGGGCCTATTACAGATTTGAGCAAGGGTTTGCCATTTGATGAAACTGTTTTTTTGACTCAGTCCGCTCAATATATGGGGATGACAGTCCTAGGAGCCATTGGTTTTTACCTGTCCATGCGCTTGCTCATGCATTGTGCCAATCGGATTGCAGAAAATCTGAGAAATCAAGCCTATGATGTGATGCAGCGGTTGCCTATTTCATATTTTGATGATAAACCAGCAGGGAAGATTGCAACTAGAATTGTTAATGATACAGAGACACTGCGAACTCAATTTTATGGTACTTTAGTTTATGCCTTTAACAATTTCGTTCGACTGGTATTTACATATGCTGTTCTTTTCTACATGAATCGTAGTTTGGGTTGGCTGATGTTGCTGCTGATTCCTCTATATATTGGAATTCAATTTGCATATAAAAAAATGACTGACAAGCCCATGAAGGACTTCTATGATGCCAGGAGTGATGTGAATACTCAGGTAAATGAAACCATGAACGGTGCTAGTTTGATTCAACTCTTTGGACAAGAAGAAAGAAGTATGCAAGAGTTTGAAGCTACTGCTGACAAGATGCGTCGTGCAGACAACAAGATGATATGGGCTCAGTCTCTCGCAACTTGGAATTTGAGTGGCTTCTTACAAAATTTAGTGATTACAGGGATTTTGACAGTAGTTGGTTATCAATTTCTCAAGGGCCATCCTGGAGTCACACCCGGGAGACTCTTTGTTTATGTTAATTACATTGAGGGGATCTTCATCGCATTAGGTGCCTTGGTTCAGCAATTTCCAAATATGCTTCGTTCTTTTGAAACTGGTAAGCGTCTAATGGCTCTTTTAGAAGAAGAGGCGGAACCTGATAGCGAGCATGATTTGGAAGTAAATCAAGGTCAAGTCGTGTTTGAAAATGTGAATTTTAGTTATGAAGAAAACAAACCAGTTTTGAGAGATATTTCCATTCGGGCTGAAAAAGGTGAAACAGTTGCTTTGGTGGGACATACGGGTTCTGGAAAGTCATCCATTATGAACCTCCTCTATCGTTTCTATGATCCACAGGCGGGTCGCGTATTGATTGATGGGAAAAATATTCGTGAATATTCTCGTGAAAGCCTTCGTAGTCACATGGGGATTGTTTTACAAGATCCCTATCTCTTTACAGGAACGATTGCAAGTAATGTTTCCATGAATGAGGAAACAGCAGACAAAACAAGAATTTTGCAAGCCCTGGAAAAAGTTGGAGCAGGGCCGATGCTATCTCGTTTAGAGAAAGGGATTGATGAACCTGTAGTTGAGAAGGGAGCGGCCTTTTCAAGTGGAGAGCGGCAGCTGATTGCCTTTGCTCGGACACTCTACTCTGATCCTAAAATCCTCATTTTGGATGAGGCAACTTCTCATATTGATACGGAGACGGAAGAAATTATCCAACATGCCATGGAAGTGGTGAAAGAAGGCCGAACAACCTTTATCATTGCACACCGACTCTCTACCATTCAAAATGCAGATCAAATCTTTGTCTTGGATCAGGGTCGAATCATTGAGCATGGCAAACACGAAGATTTGATTGCGTTTGGTGGCACTTATTCTCAAATGCATGAGATTCAAGCAAGGGTGTAAGGACTAAAAATCTTTAGTTGGCAAAGACAGCCAGTCGAGGTGGGCATTCAGATCCTCAACCCAAATATGTTTATTCATTCAACTATGAAAGAATTGTCATACAACTCGAAATATCAAAGTGTTTCTACATTATGAAATCCAGTTTGGAACAACTGGATTTTTTTGAACCATTTTTTTATAAAAGTGACAACCTAAAATGAAAAATAGATTGGAATGATAAGTGATTTAATTGTTTTTATCAATCTTATCATTTGATTTATTAAACAATCCGATAAATTTACATTGTTTAATAAAAAAATATATATAGAAAAAAGTCTTTTAAAACAAGGGTTTTAGACTGTTTTTGTAAAAAAATATTAAAATAGTAGGCAGAAAACTTGCATAGTGCCAACTTAAATGATAAAATAACAATACAAAGTTAAACAAAAGTTGTCACTTTTAATTTTAAAACTACTTGAACTATCAAACAAGTGTTGGTTACTCTTAAAAGCGATAAATTGGTTTTTCTACTATTTTTAATTAAAGGAGAATACATTATGGGATTCATTTGGACACTTATCGTAGGTGGAGTAATTGGCGCAATCGCAGGAGCGATTACAAATAAAGGTGGCTCAATGGGCTGGATTGCAAATATTGTAGCCGGTCTCGTCGGTTCATCCAT
>NZ_JBMVJB010000016.1:0-50423 GCF_049893425.1 Streptococcus sp. VTCC 12886
GTCTTCATAGCTCAATTTCATAAAAATAGCACCCCAAAAGTTAGATTTTTTCTGTCTAACTTTTGGGGTGCGGTTCAATTTCCCAGTCTGTTATGCCTTTGATTCTTTCTTTAATTCTACTACTTGGTCATATTGAATATCCTCATCGATATGGTGGGCGATTCATGAACTAATGTTGATTCCCTCAACTGCCACAATCAACTTGTCCGCTGCTAACACGGATTGACCCAACTCAAAACGTGATAGCTGGGCCACTGTAAAATTTCCTCTGACGATATCCTTTTTGCTTGACCAAACGAGAACGACGAAGTTCTCGATAAAATTGACCTAACCCTACCTCTGGTCCTGTCCCCATTGTCTACCTCCTCTCAGTGAACCATCACAATATATTGTTAGATTTGTCATAATAAACATTTATATTTTTATCGATTTGCAATGTTATATTTGTGATTCATGATAATTTCAGAAGATACCACCCAGGTTCTCACCTGATTTTCATTTTTCTAACACTTCCATTTACCAAGTCCTAACTTTATGATATAATAAGGAGAATTATTTAGACTGTCGAAATCAACAACTCCAGAAAACTGAATACCAAGCAACAAATAGAAATCTATTTGGGTCTTTTTTCGTAGGTTGCAGTCAAAGCAGAAAGGAATATGTATAACATATGATTTATAAAGTTTTTTATCAAGAGTCAAAAGTGAGTCCTCGTCGCGAACAGACACGCTCACTTTACATGGAAGTTGAAGCAGAAAGCGAATTACAAGGTCGTATTATTGCGCGTGAGCTAGTAGAAAAAAAATACCCACAATACAATATCGAATTCATCGAACTTCTATCCGAAAAGCACCTCCAATATGAGAAGGAGCATGCTGATTTTAGTATTACGGAGTTCTAATCCATGTCAACAATAAATCTAAAACCCCAAGAAGTTGGCGTCTTTGCCATCGGTGGTTTGGGAGAAATCGGAAAAAATACCTATGGTATTGAATACCAAGATGAAATTTTGATTGTTGACGCAGGTATTAAATTTCCTGAAGACGATCTTTTAGGTATTGACTATGTCATCCCAGACTACTCCTATATCGTTGAAAATCTAGACCGTGTCAAAGGTCTAGTCATCACACACGGTCACGAAGATCATATTGGAGGAATTCCATTCTTACTCAAACAAGCGAACGTACCTATCTATGCTGGTCCGCTAGCACTATCTTTGATACGCGGTAAATTGGAAGAACATGGCCTGCTTCGTGATGCTACTCTCCATGAGATTAATCATAAGACAGAGCTTACCTTCAAACACTTAAAAGTTAGTTTTTTCCGGACAACTCACTCAATTCCAGAACCACTTGGAATCGTCGTAGACACACCCCAAGGTAAAATTGTCTGCACCGGTGACTTTAAATTTGACTTCACTCCCGTTGGAGAACCAGCTGACTTGCACCGTATGGCTGCGCTCGGTGAAGAGGGAGTCCTCTGTCTTTTATCCGATTCAACTAACGCAGAGGTTCCAACCTTTACTAACTCCGAAAAAGTTGTTGGTCAATCCATTATGAAATTGATTAAAGGCATTCACGGTCGTATTATCTTTGCATCATTTGCCTCTAACATTTTCCGCCTTCAACAAGCAGCCGATGCAGCAGTAAAAACAGGTCGAAAAATTGCAGTTTTTGGCCGTTCAATGGAGAAAGCAATTGTAAATGGTATTGAATTAGGCTATATAAAGGTCCCCAAAGGTACCTTTATCGAACCAAATGAAATAAAAGAATATCCAGCTAATGAAGTCTTGATTCTATGTACAGGTAGTCAAGGTGAGCCTATGGCTGCACTTTCTCGAATTGCTCATGGTACCCACAGACAAGTCCAACTTCAACCAGGTGATACTGTTATCTTCTCGTCCAGTCCTATTCCGGGAAATACCACAGGGGTTAACAAATTAATCAATATTCTGATTGAAGCAGGTGTAGATGTTATCCACGGTAAGATTAACAACATCCATACCTCTGGACACGGTGGCCAACAAGAGCAAAAACTCATGCTCCGTCTCATCAAACCAAAATACTTCATGCCTGTTCATGGCGAATACCGTATGCAAAAAATCCATGCTGGTTTAGCTGTCGATACTGGCGTTCCTAAAGAAAATATCTTCATCATGGAAAATGGTGATGTCCTTGCACTTACAAAAGATTCAGCTCGCATAGCCGGTCAATTCAACGCCCAAGACATTTACGTTGATGGCAATCGGATTGGCGAAATCGGTGCAGCTGTTCTTAAAGATAGACGCGATCTCTCTGAAGACGGTGTCGTTCTCGCTGTTGCAACAGTCGACTTCAAGTCGAAAATGATTCTTGCTGGTCCTGATATCCTTAGTCGGGGATTCATCTATATGCGTGAATCAGGAGATCTTATCCGTGAAAGTCAACGAATTCTATTTGATGCCATACGAATCGCCATGCGCAATAAGGACGCAAGCATCCAAACGGTCAATGGTGCAATTGTCAACGCCCTCCGACCATTCCTATATGAAAAAACAGAACGTGAGCCAATCATTATCCCAATGATTCTCACTCCGGATAAATAAAAAGGTCCAGTGGACCTTTTTATCTTTGAGCCCAAAATTTGAAAAGCGAAAACAAAGGTCCAGTGGACCTTTTTATCTTTGACCCCAAAATTTGAAAAGCGAAAACAAAGGTTCAATAGTAAAAAAATAGCTTTGAATAACGTCATAAGAAACGTTGATTCTAAGCTATTTTTTAATATTCAAAATTTGATCTGAATGAGAATAATTTAGTTTTTGCACATCCACATTAATACAAATCTAAATAGTTATCAATTTCCCATTGAGAAACGTAAGTTGCGTAACTTGCCCACTCAATCTTCTTAGCTTCCAAAAAATTAGTATAGATATGGTCACCCAATGCCGAACGAACAACATCATCTTCTCTCAAGGCTTTAAGAGCATTGTGAAGAGTTGATGGAAGATCTGCAATACCTGCTTCGCGACGTTCTTCATCTGACATTGCATAAATATTTGACTCTACTGGAGCAGGAGCCTCAATCTTGTGTTCGATACCATCTAATCCAACTTCCAAAAGAACTGCCATAGCCAAATATGGGTTAGCCGTTGGATCTACTGAACGCAATTCTAAGCGAGTTCCCATTCCACGTGATGCAGGTACACGAACCAATGGAGAACGGTTTTTACCTGCCCAAGCAATATAAACAGGAGCTTCAAAACCAGGTACCAAACGTTTGTATGAGTTTACTGTAGGGTTGGTAATTGCAGTGTAGTTATAAGCATGTTTAATCAAACCACCAAGGAAGTGATAAGCTGTCTCTGACAATTGCATGCCACGTGAATCTTCTGGATCAAAGAAGGCATTATTGCCGTCTTTATCAAAGAGTGACATGTTACAGTGCATACCTGAACCAGCAATTCCAAATTTAGGTTTAGCCATAAATGTAGCATACAAGCCATGTTTTCGTGCAATCGTCTTAACAACCAACTTAAAGATTTGGATATTATCACACGCTTTCAAAACATCCGCATATTTAAAGTCGATTTCATGCTGACCAACCGCTACTTCGTGGTGGCTCGCTTCAACTTCAAATCCCATTTCAGTCAAAACATTTACAATTTCACGACGAGTATTGTCCGCAAGATCTGTAGGCGCCAAGTCAAAGTAACCACCCTTATCATTCACATCAAGAGTTGGATTCCCTTGCTCATCCATTTTGAACAAGAAGAATTCTGGTTCTGGACCAAGGTTAAAGGATGAGAATCCTTCTTTTTCCATCCGACGAAGAGATTTCTTCAAGTTTCCACGAGGATCTCCCGCAAACGGTTCACCTTCAGTCGTATAAATATCACAAATCAAGCCTGCCACACGTCCATTTTCATCTCCCCAAGGAAAAATAGTCCATGT
The DNA here is from genome assembly GCF_049893425.1 of Streptococcus sp. VTCC 12886. Taxonomy (NCBI): domain Bacteria; kingdom Bacillati; phylum Bacillota; class Bacilli; order Lactobacillales; family Streptococcaceae; genus Streptococcus; species Streptococcus sp. VTCC 12886. The sequence goes on from NZ_JBMVJB010000016.1 coordinate 3,930, forward strand.
GTTTAAATCTGGATAAAGGTACATATCAGATTCATTAATACGTACAAAACCTTCAATAGACGAACCATCAAACATAACTTTATTTGATAAAACTTTTTCAACCTGCTCTTCTGTCGCAGGAATCTCTACGTTTTTCATCACTCCCATAATATCAGTGAACATGAGACGTAGAAATGTAACATTTTTCTCTTTAATATCACGTTTAATATCCGCTGTTGTGACAACCATATTTTTTTCTCCTCTTAATTAAACCTATTACGACGACCGAAAGATCGAGCTTGGACTTGAAAATCGCCCTTGTCTGCTAAATTCATCATGTAGGATACGACGCACATCCTCATCAGTTAAAGTTTTCTGTTCTGCTTGAACCTTTTCCTTTGCTTTACGATTAGCGTATTCTTTTTTAATCGCTGCAATGTTTAGGCCCTCATCCAAAAAATCTTTAATTTCAAGGAGTAAATCCATATCATTTAGAGAATACAAGCGGCGATTACCTTCGTTCCGATCAGGTTTTATCAACCCATGATCTTCATAGTAACGAATCTGACGCGCTGTTAAATCAGTCAATTTCATTACACTACCAATTGGAAAAATAGCTAAGGAACGTCGAAACTCTTTTTCTCTCATAATGAACTCCTTTCTGCACACTATTATAGGGCAGAATTCATAAACAGTCAAGAGTTGATGTCAGGTTTTGTGACATCATTCTTTATAAAATCGATTTTTTATCAAATTTACATCATAATTTACAATAACAGATATAAATACCCCGACGAAAGTTTCGAAAACTCTTTGGAGGGCGTAGAAAATCGAATCTCCTGCAGGAACTGAGAGAGCAATCATCAACATCGTAGCAACCCCGCTAATAACACCTGGAGCATTATTAAACGAAACATTCGTCATAATGGTTAGCATCGTAAAAATAGGGATGAAAATTAAGGTCACCCAAAAATTATGAGAGAATAGATCACTTAGAATAAAATAAAGCAAGGCATAAAAGCCACCTATTGAATTACTAAGGACTCGAGAAGAGCCAAAATGAACACTTTTCCCAAAATCTTCACGAAGACTGAAAACTGCTGAAAGAGCCGCAATCTGAATACCATCCCATTTTAAAAGATGAAACAATAAAATGACTAAAAATACAGCTAGACCTGATTTTAAAGTTCTCATACCCAATTTAAACTTCTGGGTATCAAATTTATATCTCTTAAACATACTTCTATTCTAACATGATTTGTTAAAAAATGATTCTAAATGCACATAATGTTATGAATCATTCGGACATCTTAGTGTAAAAATATTACCAGATACTTCAACACCACCAAAGAAAAAGAATTCCCAACTTTACAAAAAAATAAGTAGCCTATAGTTGATTTTAACACAAGACAAGAAGCCAAAAGCATTAGTAGAGCTTGAAAAGGTGAGTTTACGAAGTAATACTCAATGAAAATCAAAATCAGACTTTCTCCAAAGGTTCAGGGAACCTTTGGAGGTTGAAAATGGGCGAACGTAGTTTGTTTCGCTCTGATGCAAATCGAACTCTGTTCCCTTTATATTTCAAGGGAACAGGCTGTCAAACTCCACTGGAGTTTGACAGTCATCAAATCAAGTCAATAACGTCCGATTTTGATTTTCGAAGAGTATAAACAAAAAATGATTACACAACAAAACTTTTTCCTCCGAGCCGACACATCAGAGCGCAAATTGCATTCAAAAAAAGACCGGAGCTCAGGCCCCAGCCTCATTTCGTCGCAATTTTTTACTTGTCAGTAAGAGCTGCAAGTCCTGGAAGCACTTTACCTTCGAGGAGTTCCATAGATGCGCCACCACCAGTTGAGATCCATGAGAATTTGTCTGCATATCCAAGGTTGATAGCTGCAGCAGCTGAGTCACCACCACCGATGATTGATTTCACACCTGGTTGTTTCACGATTGCGTCCATTACACCGATTGTACCAGCTTGGAAGTCTGGGTTTTCAAACACACCCATAGGGCCGTTCCAAACAACTGTTTTTGCACCAGTCAACTCTTCGTCAAACTTAGCGATTGACTTAGGACCGATATCAAGACCAAGGAAGCCTTCTGAAATTGCTTCACCTTCAGTGTCGCGAACTTCAGTGTATCCAACAAATGCATTTGCTTCTTTTGAGTCAACTGGCAAAATCAATTTACCATTAGCTTTTTCAAGAAGCGCTTTTGCCACATCCAATTTATCTTCTTCTACAAGTGAGTTACCAATTTCAATACCTTGAGCTTTGTAGAATGTGTAAGTCATACCACCACCGATAATAACTTTGTCTGCTTTTTCAAGAAGGTTCTCGATAACACCGATCTTATCAGATACTTTTGAACCACCAAGGATTGCCACAAATGGACGCTCTGGATTTTCAACTGCTTCTTGGATGTATGCAATTTCGTTTTCCAAAAGGAAACCTGCTACTGCTTTTTCTACGTTTGCTGAGATACCAACGTTTGATGCGTGTGCACGGTGTGCAGTACCAAATGCATCATTAACGAAGATACCATCACCAAGTGAAGCCCAGTATTTACCAAGCTCTTCGTCGTTTTTAGATTCTTTCTTACCATCAACGTCTTCGAAACGAGTGTTTTCAACAAGGAGAACTTGTCCATCTTCCAAAGCATTGATAGCCGCTTCCAATTCAGCACCACGAGTAGCACCAGCTATGAAAGCAACTTCTTGACCCAATTTAGCCGCCAAGTCAGCTGCTACAGGAGCCAATGATTTACCTTCTTTATCTGCTTCTTCTTTCACACGACCAAGGTGAGAGAAAAGAATGGCACGTCCACCTTGCTCAAGAATATACTTGATTGTTGGAAGAGCAGCAGTAATTCGGTTGTCGTTAGTGATAACGCCATCTTTCAAAGGAACATTAAAATCAACACGGACAAGAACTTTTTTGCCCTTCAATTCAACGTCTTTAACTGTCAATTTAGCCATTAGTTAGACTCCTTAAAATTTTTTATCTTACTAATTATAGCACATTATTCATTAAATGCCTATTAAAATCTCACTTATTGTGATATTTGTAACAATGATTCCGGTCGTAGCTGAGTATCTACCCGAGCGATACCCAATTAAAAATTAACTTCATCCGGATTGCTCTGGCTGTTCACGCCATCTATTCCATCGAGTCGGAGTATGTCCTCTTCCGATAATTCAAAATCAAAAATATGCAAGTTTGCTTCAATATTTGCAGGAGTTACTGATTTTGGCAATGGCAAGAAACCTTTTTGCAAAGACCAACGAAGTGCAATTTGTGCAATAGATTTACCATACTTTTCAGCTACTTCTTGTGCAACAGGGTTCCCAAATATACTTCCTGTTCCAAGTGGACTGTAAGCCTCTAACAAAATTTGGTGTTGACGACAAAAATCAACTAGCTCAGTTTGAGGGCAGCCAGGAGCTAACAGAACTTGATTGATTTGAGGTTTCGTTTCAGCGGTTTCAAATAATGCCTCTAAGTGATGAACCATAAAGTTTGATACCCCAATTGCACGCGTCTTCCCTTCTTTATAGGCCTCTTCTAAAGCATTCCAGACACTCGCATTACGTTTTTTCCATGCATCATTTTCACGCAATTCTACAGGATTTGGCCAATGAATAAGAAGTAAATCTACATAGTCTAGACCTAACTTAGATAAGGATTCATCAATTGATGCCTTTGCAGATTCATAATCCTGCTTATCATTCCAAATCTTAGTCGTTACAAAGATTTCTTTCCGGTCCAACTTGCTATCTGCAATAGCTCGTCCCACACCCACTTCATTGCGATAAATCTGAGCTGTATCGACATGAACATAACCAACTTGCAGGGCATGACTAACACTCTGATATACAACTTCCCCTTCAGGAATTTGCCATGTACCGAAACCAATCTTTGGAACTTCTACTCCATTGACTAATGTATATTTTTCCATCTTTCTTTCCTCACTTAATAAAATTTTTCCATAGGGATAAATGAATCACGCACAATTGCCTCAACATCTTCAACAGTTAAGGGCACAAATACATTCCCTCCCAGTTTCCCATGTAGAACTGCTTGTTCACTCATCACTCTTACCAATTCTTGCGTCGGAATTCCGACATCTGATAATTTCATTGGAATTTCTAATTCATTTTCAAAAAACGAATACGTCTTAGAAATAGCCTGTCTGGACAGTTCTTCCTCTGTTCCTTCAACTAATCCCCACACATTTCGTGCATAAGCTGCAAATTTTGCATGAGTTGTCGGATCTGTATCCACGCAAAACTTCATCCATCTTGGGGTTAGAATTGCAAGACCAATTCCGTGTGTAATATCGTAATAGGCTGACAATTCATGTTCAATTGCATGGCAGGTCCAACCGCCTAATCGACCTCCAGCCACCAAACCATTTAGGGCCAAGGTAGAACTCCAAAGTAAATTTGCACGAGCAGTATAGTTTTCTGGGTCAGCTATTGCGACCGGACCATGCTTGATAATTGTTTTCAACAAGCCTTCTGCAATACTATCTTGAACGTCTACTCCATCTGTTCGATTGAAATATTGTTCAAACAGATGGCTCATCATATCAGCAGCACCAGCAGCAGTTTGCCATTTTGATACGGTGTATGTTAAAGTTGGGTCTAAAAACGATGCCTTTGGAATCAACTCCCAGCCACCTGTACCAAGTTTTTCGTTTGTAACCATATTGGAAATAACAGCACCCCTATTCATTTCTGTTCCTGTTGCTGCCAGTGTCAAAATATCAACAATAGGGATTGCCTTTCCTATCAAGCTACTATCCTTTACTAAATCCCACGCATCGCCATCATAAAACGCTCCCGCAGCCATGACTTTACTCGCATCAACAACGGATCCCCCGCCTACAGCTAAAATTACTTCGATACCGTTTTTTCGAATAAGATCTACACCTGTTCGGACAGAATCAATTCTAGGATTTGGCTCAATACCTGCTAATTCAATAAAAGTAAAACCATGCTCATTTAGTAAAGTTAGTACACGGTTATACAATCCTGAACGTTTAATTGACCCTCCACCATAAACCAAAAGAACATTTTTTCCGTAGGTTCCTAATACTTCTGGTAATTCCGTCAAACGGTCACGACCAAAACGAATATCTGTAGGAATCTGTAATCGAAAATTATTCATTTCTTTTCCTTTCTACTCATCCTTATTGTATGCATTTCGTATACCTCAAAAGTATATTACAGCGAATCTTTTCCAAGATTCAACTGCTAACTATATGATAAGTATATCACGTCTCATTCGAAAATTGGATTTTCAGAAATGGAATCGCAAAAAAAGAGGCCGAAGCCTCTTTGATTTTCACTAAGGATTATTTAGCGATTTTTGCGAAGTACTCAAGAGTACGAACAAGTTGTGAAGTGTAAGACATTTCGTTATCGTACCAAGAAACAACTTTAACCAATTGTTTACCATCTACATCAAGAACTTTAGTTTGAGTTGCGTCAAACAATGAACCGAATGAGATACCTACGATATCTGAAGAAACGATTTGATCTTCAGTGTAACCATATGATTCGTTAGAAGCAGCTTTCATAGCAGCATTTACTTCGTCAACAGTTACATTTTTCTCAAGAACAGCAACCAATTCAGTTACAGAACCTGTTGGAGTAGGTACGCGTTGTGCAGCACCGTCCAATTTACCGTTCAATTCTGGGATTACCAAGCCGATAGCTTTAGCAGCACCAGTTGAGTTAGGAACGATGTTAGCAGCACCAGCACGAGCACGACGAAGGTCACCACCACGGTGTGGACCGTCAAGGATCATTTGGTCACCAGTGTAAGCGTGGATAGTTGTCATCAAACCTTCAACAATACCGAAGTTATCTTGAAGTGCTTTAGCCATTGGAGCCAAACAGTTTGTAGTACATGAAGCACCTGAGATAACTGTTTCAGTACCATCAAGAATGTCATGGTTAGTGTTGAAAACGATTGTTTTAACATCGTTACCACCAGGAGCAGTGATAACAACTTTTTTCGCACCATTTTCGTGGATGTGTTGTTCAGCTTTTTCTTTAGAAGCAAAGAAACCAGTAGCTTCAAGAACGATTTCTACACCATCAGCAGCCCAGTCAATGTTAGCTGGTTCGCGTTCAGCAGAAACTTTAACGAATTTGCCGTTAACTTCAAAACCACCATCTTTAACTTCAACAGTACCGTCGAAACGACCTTGAGTTGTGTCATATTTCAACAAGTGTGCAAGCATAGTTGGGTCTGTAAGGTCATTGATACGCGTAACTTCAACACCTTCAACATTTTGGATACGACGGAATGCAAGACGGCCAATACGACCAAAACCGTTAATACCAACTTTAACTACCATTTATGATTTCCTCCTTATGAAAATCGAGTTATATTTTTTAAAAGGCAAGCCTTTTAATCCTATTGTGAAAATTGTAACTTGTAGACTTACAAGAAAGTTTTCAACGTGATTATTATATAACTATTTGACGAAAATTGCAAGTATTTGCCACCTCTATCTTGCAAGCTATTTATGAAAATTTTAATGAAAAAATGAAAAAGGCAGCCGAAGCTGCCTGGGTTAGCAATTATGCATTGCGGCCGTTTTTCTTAATAATTTCATCTTGTACAGATTTTGGTACATCTTCGTAGTGGTCAAATACCATCATGAACGTACCGCGACCTTGTGTTGCTGAACGAAGAACAGTTGCGTAACCAAACATTTCAGCAAGTGGTACATAAGCACGAACGATTTGTGTGTTACCACGAGCTTCCATACCATCGACGCGACCACGACGTGCAGTAACGTGACCCATAACGTCACCTAGGTTTTCTTCAGGTGCAGTGATTGTTACAAGCATCATTGGCTCGAGAATAGTTGGTTGAGCTGATTTAGCCGCTTCTTTAAGGGCAAGAGATGCTGCCACTTTGAAGGCTGTTTCAGATGAGTCGACATCGTGGTATGAACCATCGTAAAGCTTAGCTTTAACGTCAACAATTGGGTAACCAGCAAGAACACCGTTAGCCATAGATTCTACGAGACCTTTTTCAACCGCTGGGATGAATTCACGTGGAACCACACCACCGACGATAGCGTTCTCGAACTCGAAACCTTTACCTTCTTCGTTTGGTGTGAATTCGATCCAAACGTCACCGAATTGACCTTTACCACCAGACTGGCGTTTGAAGAAACCACGAGCTCGTGTAGGAGCGCGGAATGTTTCACGGTATGATACTTGAGGAGCACCTACGTTTGCTTCAACCTTGAATTCACGACGCATACGGTCAACAAGGACATCCAAGTGCAACTCACCCATACCAGAGATAACTGTTTCACCAGTTTCAACGTTTGTTTCAACGCGGAATGTTGGATCTTCTTCAGCCAATTTAGAAAGGGCAATACCCATCTTGTCTTGATCAGCTTTAGATTTAGGCTCAACCATCAATTGGATAACTGGTTCTGGAACGTGGATTGACTCAAGGATGATTTTTGCTTTTTCATCTGTCAATGAGTCACCAGTTGTAGTATCTTTCAAACCAACCGCAGCGGCGATGTCACCTGCATAAACAGTTTCAATCTCTTGACGGCTGTTTGCGTGCATTTGAAGGATACGTCCGATACGCTCACGTTTACCTTTAGAAGTGTTCAATACGTATGAACCGCTGTTAAGAACACCTGAGTATACACGGAAGAATGTCAAACGACCTACGAATGGGTCAGTCATGATCTTGAAAGCAAGAGCTGCAAATGGCTCTTCATCTGATGCATGACGTTCTTCTTCAGCATCTGTATCTGGGTTAACACCTTTAATAGCAGGGATGTCAAGTGGGCTTGGAAGGTAGTCGATAACCGCATCAAGCATCAACTGAACGCCTTTGTTTTTGAAAGCTGAACCACACAATACTGGGAAGAATTCAACGTTGATAGTTGCTTTACGGATAGCAGCTTTCAATTCTTCGTTTGTAATTTCTTCACCTTCAAGGTATTTCATCGTTAATTCTTCGTCAGTTTCAGCAACTGCTTCAATCAATTTTTCACGGTATTCTTCAGCTTGCTCAAGGTATTCAGCTGGAATATCTTCTTCAAGAATATCTGTACCAAGGTCGTTAGTATAGATTTCAGCTTTCATCTTGATCAAGTCAATGATACCACGGAACTCATCTTCAGAACCGATTGGCAATTGGATTGGGTGAGCATTTGCTTGAAGACGCTCATGAAGTGTGCTTACTGAGTAAAGGAAGTCCGCACCGATTTTATCCATTTTGTTCGCAAATACGATACGTGGAACACCATATTCAGTTGCTTGACGCCATACTGTTTCAGTTTGTGGCTCAACACCTGATTGTGAGTCAAGAACGGTTACCGCACCATCAAGAACGCGAAGTGAACGTTGTACTTCGATTGTGAAGTCCACGTGTCCTGGTGTGTCGATGATGTTTACACGGTGGTTTTTCCATTGAGCTGTTGTTGCAGCAGATGTGATAGTTATACCACGTTCTTGCTCTTGCTCCATCCAGTCCATTTGTGATGCACCTTCGTGAGTTTCACCAATTTTGTGGATTTTACCAGTGTAGTAAAGAATACGCTCAGTTGTCGTCGTTTTACCCGCGTCAACGTGCGCCATGATACCGATATTACGAGTTTTTTCCAATGAAAATTCGCGTGCCATGAGGTTTGTTCTCCTATATTTTATAATTCTATTTTGATTATACCATATTTTAAGAAAAGCGGGTGGGTAAATCCCACCCGCTTAATTTCTTACTAATGGTGTTAAATGGCTGAGGCAAGCCTCAATCCGATTTGTGATGATTGAACGAAAAGTTGGTACCATAATCACAATCACAATTGATTTATGTAGAACTGACTTAACGTCCTCGTATCTTAATTAGTTGAGTTCGGACTAAAAATTCTGGAAAAAAGATAAATCTTCCTTGGACCTTAAGGTGCATCGTCTGATTTCCTATTGTTCCTTGAATTTTCTTAACGTCCTCACATCCTATATTAGTTGAATTTTAGCTACAAATGTCTAACAAAAAGAGACACAATCGTTTTGGCTTTAGCCAACTACAAGTGTGGCTACCTTTAGGTGTAAAATCTCCTAGAAACTGAAGTTTCTTCGTCGGTTTTCCTATTTTGGCTAGCATTTGCTTAACGCTAAAATATCCTATCTTACCAGCGGAAGTGTGCGAATGCGCGGTTTGCTTCTGCCATTTTGTGAGTATCTTCACGTTTCTTAACAGATGCACCAGTGTTGTTTGCTGCATCCATGATTTCTTTCGCAAGGCGATCGATCATAGTGTGCTCACCACGGTTACGAGCGATTGTTACCAACCAACGAAGACCAAGTGTTGTACGACGCTCCGGACGAACTTCAACTGGGACTTGGTAGTTAGAACCACCGACACGACGTGCACGTACTTCAAGTACAGGCATGATGTTTTCCATTGCTGTTTCAAATACTTCAAGTGCATCATTGCCAGTTGCTTCTTTGATTTGATCAAAGGCACCATAAACGATTGATGCAGCAGTACCACGTTTACCGTCCAACATAACACGGTTAATCAAACGAGTTACCAATTTTGAGTTATACAATGGATCTGGCAATACTTCGCGCTTAGGCGCTTGATTTTTACGACTCATTTATATTTCCCCCTTCTTAACCTTTTGGACGTTTAGTACCGTATTTAGAACGGCCTTGCTTACGATCGTTTACACCAGCAGTATCAAGCGCACCACGAACGATATGGTAACGTACCCCTGGAAGGTCTTTTACACGTCCACCACGAAGAAGAACCACACTGTGTTCTTGCAAGTTGTGACCGATGCCTGGGATGTAAGCAGTAACCTCGATAAGGTTGCTCAAACGTACACGAGCAAATTTACGAAGGGCTGAGTTAGGTTTTTTAGGTGTCATTGTTCCGACACGAGTTGCAACACCGCGTTTTTGTGGTGATGAAACGTTTGTTTGAACTTTTTTACGGCTGTTGTAACCAACGTTCAAAGCTGGTGATTTAGATTTTTCTACTTTAGACTTACGTGGTTTACGTACCAACTGGTTAATTGTAGGCATCTACATTCTCCTGTATATATTTTTTATTTTTGGTGATAGGGCATTGGTGACAACCCCTATCTGTGTGTACTTTTGCAACATTTGTCAGCACGTCCCTGTACACTCTTGAGAGACCAAAAGTAAAAAGTACCTTCTAATATAGTACCACATCCCAAACCCATTGTCAAATAGATATGTTTGAAAATTTCAAAAAAAACACAGCCAATCAGCTGTGTCATTTTACTATTACTTAATAGCCCATCCCCATTCCATCCATACCTTGTGGCATAGCTCGAGTGTCTGGTTCTGGTTTATTGGCAACCACTGCTTCTGTCGTCAAAATCAAGCTGGCTACGGAAGCTGCATTTTGAAGAGCTGAACGTGTTACTTTAACAGGATCAATAATACCTGCATCCATCATGTTGACCCATTCGCCTGTCGCTGCGTTAAAACCAGTGCCAAGTTCAGAATTCTTCAACTTGTCAATGATAACTGAACCTTCATAACCTGCGTTATAGGCAATCTGACGAACTGGTTCTTCCAAGGCACGAAGGACAATATTACGTCCTGTTTCATCGTCGCCTGTCAACTCCAATTTCGCTACACTATCGATAACATTGACAAGAGCTGTACCACCACCGGCTACGATTCCTTCTTCAACTGCGGCACGTGTTGCGTTGAGGGCGTCTTCGATACGGAGTTTCATTTCTTTCAGCTCAGTCTCAGTAGCAGCACCAACTTTGATGACAGCGACACCACCTGACAATTTAGCCAAGCGCTCTTGCAATTTTTCACGGTCAAATTCTGAAGTGGTTACCTCAATTTGTGACTTGATAACAGCGACACGGTTGGCAATTGCTTCTGGATTTCCAGCACCTTCAACAATGGTTGTATTATCTTTATTGACCACAACTTTAGCTGCTTGACCAAGTGCCTCGATCGTCGCATCTTTCAAGTCCAAACCAAGGTCTTCTGTAATCACTGTACCGCCTGTCAAGATAGCAATATCTTCCAACATAGCTTTACGACGGTCACCAAATCCTGGCGCCTTAACAGCAACTACGTTGAAAGTTCCACGAATCTTGTTGAGTACAAGTGTTGGTAAGGCTTCCCCGTCCACATCGTCAGCAATAATCAACAGTGGACGATTGGTTTGGAGAATGCTTTCCAAAAGTGGCAAAATATCTTTAATATGAGAAATTTTCTTATCGGTAATCAAGATGAATGGATTTTCAAGTTCAGCCACCATCTTTTCATTATCTGTTACCATATATTGTGACAGATAACCACGGTCGAATTGCATACCTTCAACGACATCCAATTCTGTTTCCATACCGCGAGATTCTTCAATGGTAATAACACCATCTGTTCCTACGCGCTCCATAGCTTCTGAAATGTACTCACCAACTTTTTCAGAACGTGAAGACACGGCTGCGACTTGAGCAATTTCTTCTTTATTTGAAACTGGATTGGCCTGAGCTTTCAGAGCCTCAACTGCTGTTGCAACTGCTGCTTCAATCCCGCGACGGATACCGATTGGGTTGGCACCTGCAGTCACGTTTTTCAAGCCTTCGCGAACAATCGCTTGTGTTAAAACAGTAGCAGTTGTTGTACCGTCACCAGCGATGTCATTGGTTTTTGAAGCCACTTCGGATACCAACTTAGCACCCATATTTTCAAAATGGTCTTCCAGCTCAATTTCTTTGGCAATTGTCACACCGTCGTTTGTAATGAGTGGTGATCCATAAGCTTTTTCCAAGACAACATTGCGACCTTTTGGTCCTAAGGTTACTTTGACCGTATCAGCCAAAATATCGACACCACGAACCATTCTCTCACGAGCATCTGCTGCAAATTTAATTTCTTTTGACATAATTATACCTCCCTCCCCGCCTAAATCAATAAAAAATCCTATTTCACATTTCTTACAATTTCACAAGCGGGTTCAAATCTTTTTCTGTTAGTAGTTTCTTATTCAACGATTGCTAAAACATCAGCTTCACGAATGATGTGAACGGTCTGGTCACCGTCTTTGACTTCCAAGCCTGCATGAGCATCAATCAAAACAGTATCTCCAACTGCTACCGCTGGGGCAACCAAGTCACCATTCAAGGTACGACTTCCTTGTCCAATCGCTAGTACACTTGCTTCTTTTGTCTTTTCTTGGCTTGCGCCTGCTAGGACAAAGCCACCAACAGTTTGTTCTTTTTCTTCAATTTTTACAACGATACGATCGCCCAATGGTTTTAACATACTACTACCTCCTAATATTTTTAGCATTCTATACGTGTGAGTGCTAACTCACATTTCTTATTATATCACTTGGTCAATAATAGTCAATAAAATTCTATCTTTTTTTCGTGAAAATCCGTCCTAAGTCTGATAAAAATAATTTGCATTTTTATTTTTGCGAACATATGCTATACTATTGTCTAAAAGAAGTGAAGGCAGGACTGTAATGAACTATTTTCGACTTTTAAAAACAGATTACCTAGAAAGCCGATTTTCAGCCTACGAAAGTTTTGCAGAATGGTTTTTAAAACGAAAATTAGGCTTTTGGGGCAAAATAATATTCGCATATCTACTCTGGCTAGTCTGGATATTTTTCTTTAGCCACCCTCACTACATCATCTTTTTCTTCTACGGAGTTATCCTACTTTCTCTAATTATCATGCTGATAGAATGGTGGAAATATAGAAAATGAACAGCAAAAAACACCAACTTTCATTGGTGTCTTTAAGGAGATATGAAAAATATTTAGGATTGACTAAAGTATAGCCTATTTTTCAATACGCTCCATCGGTCTTGGGACTGATATGACATCAAAACGGCAATTCTTCCTCTTCCAAAATCACATCCGCCAAATTATCATTCGCATTATTTTCACGCATAGCACGTTGGGCGCGGCTTTCGAGTAGCTGGAAAGATTGACCTAAGATTTCGGTCACATGGTGGTTGCTGCCGTCTTTTTCGTATTTTCGCGTTCGCAACTCACCGTCAATAGAAATCAGACTGCCCTTGCTGCCATAGGAGACAAGTGTTTCCGCCAGTTTTCCCCAGAAAATAACATTGAGAAAATCTGCCTCACGTTCGCCATTTTCTGTCTTGAAACGGCGGTTCACAGCAATTGTGACACGAGTCAGATTTTTGCCATTTGGCGTTTGAGTCAGTTCCGGTTGGGCCGTCAAGCGACCGATTGCAATGATTTTATTATACATTTTTTATCCTCCTACTTATTTATTCGTAGGAAAGATGATAAAATGATGAAAAAGGAGAAATATGTATGAAAAATATCCTTGCCTCAAAGCTCCAATCTACCCAACCTTATACAAATCAGGAACTAGCTTGGTTGCTAGAAAACATCGGTCATCCCGATTCTGATATTCGTGACAAATTGGTCTACGCTACCATTTGTCATATCTTGCTAAACAGTTTGATTACAAGGGAACAAGCACAAGAATTACTTCAACGTTCACTGGACACCAAGCCATTTTCCCTAGAAGCGTCCACACTAATCTGTTGACAATGATTCTGAGTCTATTTATCATGCTTTTTTAAATGATGAGGACCTCGAACTACTTTTTCAACAGGCCTTGGATTATTTGGCGATTGAAAATGACTGGTCTGGTTATGATGAAAACCCGGCTGGATCCACACCGCTGCACATGGTGCTGATTTCTTGTTGGCCGCAAGCTATCACACCAAATTTCCTGTCCCAAAAAGCAAAGAGACATTGCAAGCCATTCTTATTTGTCTATCTAAACAAAATCAAACCTTCACAGCTGGAGAGGAAATTCGCTTAGCACAAATCCCTGTCTACCTCCTGCTAAAGGAAAAAGTGTCAAGCCAAGAGCTGACGGAATGGATTAGCAAGCTAGACTTTCCAAATCAAGAACCAGTAGACTACTTCCGACGGCTCAATCTCCAACATTTTCTGTCTAGTCTTTACTTCCAACTCAGGTCACACCAAGCATTGACCGAAGAAATCGAACAGGCTATTGAAGGAAAAATTGAACCAGCATAAAAGAATTGGCCAAAATTGACCAATTCTTCTTTTCTATCCCTTCCAGTGTTTAGCTGGTTCAAAGGCTGCTCCGACTTCTGCAGAGTCGTCCAATTCGATAATGCCACGCACTTGTGGTGCGTTTGGTAGTGCCAATTCACGTGGGCTACACATCATACCAAAGCTATCCTCACCACGCAATTTCCCTGGGAAAATCAGGCTACCGTTCGGCATCATTGCCCCCGGAAGAGCCACAATGGTTTTCAAGCCTTGGGCAGCATTTGGCGCACCAGCTACGATTTGCACTGTTCTGTCACCAATATTGACCTGACAGATATTGAGGTGGTCGCTGTCTGGATGAGGAACCAATTCCACAATCTGACCGACTACGAACTTTGTAGCATTGTCGTTGACCAAGCTTTCAGTAAAGCCTTCTTTTGACAATGCTACATTCAAGGTCGCAACTTGCTCGTCTGTCAGGAAAACTTGCCCATTTCCGGCAATCTCAATCAAGCTCGATACATCAAAGAAATTCCAAGCTACTGTTTTTCCTGTTTCTTCTAAGAAAACACGCGCCACTTGACCCTTGCGTTCAAACTGGACAGCCTGCCCCTTGTCCTCAGCCACAATCACCATCAGAACATCGCCAACGTGTTCCTTATTATATGTAAAAATCATTTCTTTTTCATTTCTCCTTTATGCAAATAGACCAATCAAGCCTTTCCAAAGATTTTCAAAAAAGGCACCGATTTTTTCTAAAATCCCTGAATCTTGTAGATTCTTATAGGCTTCTGAAATTTGTTGCTCCGCCTGTTGCTTGAACTGGTTGAGCTGAGCGGCAACTTCAGCCGAATCAATGGCAGAGGTTTCCTGATAGGCTTTCGCAAAGGTAACCAATTTTGAAACTTCATCTGCTGTGATGACATTTTCCAAACCGTTATTGGCCAAGACATCGTTAATAATAGTATTGATATCTGATTCGGACGCTACCTGACCATTGGACTTTTTGTAGTCGGCAAGAGCTGTCTTGATTTCCGCTACCGCCTTATCCAAGGCTGAACTATCAAAATTGGAGTCACCTGTATGAGCCGTCGCCACTTCATTGACTGTCTCTAGCTCCTGTTGAGCTACTTCGGTTCGGGCTGTATCAACTGTTTCACCATTGGCCGCGAGAGCCTTGTAAACACCTGTCAGGGCAGACTCCCCCGTTACCTGAATCGGAGAAGCTACATCAATCAAGACATCCGACGCACCAGCTGTAATAGCCGCATTGGCATACTGTGTTTCGGTAATCAAGGTGATGTTCTGTGGAGTCTTAATATCCACCACTACCCCTTTTCCAGCATCCTGCTTTTGCACCAAGACAGATGAATAGAGGGAAGCTGTATCTGCTCCAGATGTACCTAAATATTGATCCATATCCGTGCCAACAACCACCTGACGACTAACATTATTGACATCCGAAATACCAAATAGATTGTTAACCTCTGTCGCCTGCTCATCTGACAAACCGCCACCATAGACCAGTGTTGGCTTGCCCCATTTTTCATTTATTACATCTGTTTGAATCTCAGCCTGCACCAAGGGAGCAAGACTCAAACTCAATCCCAGCACCACAGGTGCTAGAAGGATTTTTCCAAGTGATTTCTTCATGTTCTTTCCTTTCTTTTGGACATTGCAGAGCTTCTCTGCTAATCTATCTACCCAATCCAGATAAGAAGTTCATGATTTCTTCCTTGGTCTTGCGATTCTTATCGACAAAACGACCGATTTCCTTACCATTTTTCAAAACAACCAGACTTGGAATGCCTAAAATAGCCCATTCCTGCGCCAAAGACATAAAGTCATCTCGATCCAGTTGTACAAAACGGAAATCTGGAAAAGCCTCTTCGATAGCTGGCAAATGCGGTTTGATATAGTGGCAATCTCCACACCAAGTCGTCACAAATAGAAAAACAGTTGGCTTGCCATCTTCAATCAAGGCAGCTACTTCTTCAAGATTTGTTGGAAAAATCATCTTTCTTCCTCCCTGTATTGAATAGAACCTTGCGCATTTTCAAATAGAAATACCTGTCCTGCCTCCATCACAACTCCTCCAACGAGAGAGTCTTGCGTTGAGGCTGTTTCATCCACATAGACAGTCGCAATTTCTCCTACAATAGCGAAAAAGTCACGCACCTCCTGTAAGGCCTGTGCTTTTTTACGGTCTTCCTGAACCTTACGGTAAAATTGAGCACTAGCAGTGAGCACACCTGCCCCCAATAAGCCTGCTAGCAAGGCTGTCTTTTTCTTTTTCATGTTGACTATTTTATCATATTTCCTCGGAATTTTCCCAAAAATGCCATTGAACTTGTGACAGCTGAGACAAACTCTCCACAAACATATGAAAAAGATTCAGCTTTCAGAAAGCATGATTTCATCATGTGTTTATTGTATATTTTTCCATATTTTCAAGACAAGTCTATCTCTTCGTGATAAAATAGTAGTAATCATGTCATGGAGGAAGAAGAATGACTCTTTTCGAAAAAATTAAAGAAGTTACAGAATTACAAAGCTTACCAGGCTTTGAAGGACAGGTTCGCAACCATATCCGCCAGAAAATCACACCGCATGTAGACCGCATCGAAACAGATGGACTAGGTGGAATTTTTGGCATCAAGGATACGACTGTTGAAAATGCTCCTCGCATCTTAGTGGCTGCACATATGGATGAAGTCGGCTTTATGATTAGCCAAATCAAGCCAGACGGTACTTTCCGTGTTGTCGAGCTAGGTGGCTGGAACCCTTTGGTCGTTTCAAGTCAAGCCTTTACGCTTCAACTACAGGACGGTCGGACCATTCCTGCCATTTCAGGTTCCATCCCTCCACATCTAACACGCGGCGGCAACGCTCCAGGCGTACCTGCCATAGCTGATATTATTTTCGATGCTGGTTTTGCCAATTATGACGAAGCTTGGGGGTTCGGCGTTCGTCCGGGGGATGTTCTCATTCCCAAAAATGAAACCATTCTAACAGCCAACGGAAAAAATGTCATTTCTAAGGCTTGGGACAACCGCTTTGGTGTCCTTATGGTGACCGAACTACTAGAAAGCCTATCCGGTCAAGCTTTGCCAAATCAGTTGATTGCCGGGGCAAATGTGCAAGAAGAGGTTGGCCTACGTGGAGCTCATACTTCTACAACCAAGTTCAATCCAGATATTTTCCTTGCTGTTGATTGCTCGCCAGCTGGAGATATTTATGGCGACCAAGGAAAAATTGGTGACGGTACTCTGCTTCGTTTCTACGATCCTGGACATATCATGTTAAAAAATATGAAAGACTTCCTCCTCTCAACTGCCGAAGAAGCAGGGGTCAAATTCCAATACTACTGCGGTAAAGGTGGAACAGATGCTGGTGCAGCCCACTTGAAAAATCATGGTGTTCCATCAACAACTATCGGTGTCTGCGCTCGCTACATCCATTCACATCAAACTCTCTACAGCATGGATGACTTCTTAGAGGCTCAAGCCTTCTTGCAAGCTATCGTTAAAAAGCTAGATTGCTCAACGGTTGATTTGATTAAAAATTATTAAAACAAAAGACTTTGCTAGGTAGAATGCCCGGCAAAGCCTTTTTTCTATATAAGCTCTTCTAAAATATACTTCCTCACATAAGTAATAAAGTAAAGCGAGCCTGTAATCAGGTAAAGTTTTTTGGGATTGTCCAAGTCCGCCTGATCCAACCACTCCTGATAGGTCTGAACCCGTTCATAACCTGATGGATAATCATCCAGCTGTACCGCACGGAAATCATCAAAGGTTGTGACGCTAACAGGTCCAAATTGGCTAAGTTTCGATAACATCTGATCCACAGGCTTGGTATTGATGGCTGCAAAGAGGATTTCGATGTCTCTATCGGCATAGTTTTCCTCTAAGAGCTGGGTCAGGACAGCGATACTTTCATTATTGTGGGCTCCGTCAATCATAAGCATTGGTTTCATCAATTCTAAGCGGCCCGGCCAGATGGCTTGGGACAATCCCTGGCTGATAGTTTCATTGATAATCTTTGGAAAATGTGAGCTAAGAAGCTGAGCTGTGGTCACTGCCAAGGCTGCGTTGACCTCTTGGTGACGCCCCCGCATCTGTAGCCTCAAATCCTCAACTCGGCCGAAGGGGCTTGAAACCGCAAACCCTGCTCTGCTATTTTCTAAAAGAATCTCCCGCCCCACCGCATAGGTCGGACTCTGAAGCTGACTGGCGTGATCCTCAAATACCGCCTCCACTTCTGGCTGGTCGGTCGCATAGAGGAGGGGGACCCGCTCACGCAAGACAGCAACCTTGTGACGGGCTATAGCAGCGTGAGTCTCTCCTAAAAAGGATTGATGGTCTAGACCAATAGAGGGGCACACTACCGCCAATGGACTTAAGACATTCGTGGCATCCAGTAAACCACCCATGCCTGCCTCCACCAAAAGAATATCGGGATGCTGGTAGTGAGCAAAATAGACAAACATTGCCACTACAACAATCTCAAACTCTGAGATGGCGTCTAGTTCTGCTGTCTGGTCCAAGTTATCAATCAAGGGTTGCAAGTCTGTCACAATCCTCGCAAAGTCTTCCTCTGAAATCATCTCCTGCTCAAAGACAATCTGTTCTCGAAAATCAATGATAGACGGCGATGTAAACCGGCCAACGGTATATCCAGAAGTCTGCATGATAAACTGCAGGGCATTAAGGGTCGATCCCTTACCATTTGTTCCCACAAAGTGAACCGTTGGTACACGATGCTGGGGATTGTCCAAGCGCTCCAAGAGCCAGTTGACACGTGCAACACCATTTTCTAAATCTGATGCAGGACGATTCGATAGCCATCGGCGAGTTTCTAGGTAATTCATCATTTCACCTCTACAAAAGAGCAACAGGGGGATGACCTGTTGCTGGATACTATATTATTTAATACCCATTAGTTTTGCGAACTCAGGTATTTTTTGTAAATTCGGTAAGACAAGCATAGTTACGACGATGCGTAATGGAATTTCAAAAACTGCCTTAATCAAGCGACTACTATATAAAGCAATCCAAGGTGTTTCAAAATGGAAATGGAGGGCAATCGGTGTCATGATAAAGGAAATCACAACCTGAATCAAAACAACAACCCCAGCAACATAGAACCAGTCAGCTTTATTATTAATATCTAGTGGTTTTTGATAAAAGAACCAGCCATAGATAAAAGCCGATACCGCCTCAATCAAAATCCAAGTAAAGAGAAGAGTTTGTCCGCTAAACAAGACAAAGACTGGGTCTGAAATAGCTGCAAAGACAGCTGCCCAAACTGGACCCGCAATAGCTCCCAAAATACTATTGGGAATGAAGGTAAACTGAACCTGCAAAGTGTCCGAAAGACGGATTGAGAAATAATTCTCTACAATCATGACCAGGGCAAGGGTCACTGCAATGGCAGTCAATAACTGCACAGTCAGTTTTGGAATTTTCTTTTCCATAAAAACGCTCCTTTTAAGAAATGGAGCTGTCGTATTCATTCGACAGCGGATGCAATGGTTTACCGCACTGACGCTTCGTTATGTGGCAACATCCCATCCACATACACTTAACGCAAACCACCTACTCTGTGCAAATTTCTTTGCTAGTCTATTTTATCATACCGAGGTCAGTTTGACCAATTGCCAAAATCTATTACTCCTAACAGTTACTGACTATAAGAAAAACTGGCAGGGTTACTGCCAATTTCCTTCTATTATTTCAAGCGTTCAACTTCACGCGCAATAACCAATTCTTCATCCGTTGGAATAACCAAGACACGAACTTTTGATTCTGGCGTTGAAATGTCACCATAGTTGCCAAATACATTTTTTGCTGGATCCAACTCAATACCAAACCAAGACAAACCTGCAATGACATCATTACGCATTGTAGCAGCATTCTCACCCATTCCTGCTGTAAAGATGATGGCGTCAGCACCATTTAAAACCGCAAGATACTGACCGATAAATTTCTTAATACGGTCAATGAAAATATTGTAGGCCAATACTGCATCTGGATTGTGAGATTGGATGCCTGCTTCAATATCGCGCATATCACTTGAAAGACCAGATACACCAAACAAGCCTGACTGTTTATTCAACATGTTAACAACGTCTGCAGCATCTTTAAACTCTTCAACATTCGCAATCAGATAAGGAATGATAGCAGGATCAATATCCCCTGAACGAGTTCCCATCATCGGACCAGCCAGAGGTGTGAAGCCCATTGACGTATCCACAGATTCACCATGATAGTTAGCAGTGATGGATACACCATTTCCGATATGAGCCGTAATTAATTTCAATTCTTCAATTGGACGACCCAAAACTTTTGCTGCCTCATGCGCTACATAGAAGTGGCTTGTTCCATGAGCACCATACTTACGAACTTTATAGTCTGTATAATATTTTTGTGGAATCGGATAGAGATAAGCGTGTTTTGGCATTGTTGTATGGAAAGCAGTGTCAAAAACAGCTACATTCAATACTTCTGGCAATACTTCTTCAAATGCGCGCATCGCCGCCACGTGTGCTGGGTTATGAAGTGGTGCCAAGGCACTCAACTCTTCAATTTGTTCAATCTCTTTTTGACCAATAACCGCTGACTCTTTGAAGTATTCTCCACCCGCAACTACACGATGTCCAACACCTGTAATTTCTTCATAAGTTGCAATAATATTGTGTTTGAGCAAATCTTCTAAAAGAATTTTAACCGCAACTGTATGATTAGGAATATCTAATACTTCGGTTTCTTTCTTCCCATCATATTTAACTGTAGAAATAGAATCATTTAAGCCGATACGTTCGATAATACCCGCTGCTAAAACTGTTTCTTCTGGCATTTGATAAAGTTGCCATTTTAAACTAGAACTACCTGCATTAATTGCAATTGTTTTTGACATATCTTACCTCTTTTAAAGCGTTTTCCCCACTAGTATAACAGATTTTCACTCAAATTGCATTCTCTTGCTTCCAATTTTTGAAATTGACCATGAACTTCTGAATCGCTTCAGGTTCTTGCAGGCTTTGCAAAGGATAAACGAAAGGAGTTAAAGGTCTGGCAGCTTTCTTTTGTAACACAAAAATGGACTTGGCCATGGCAGCCTTCCCAAAAAGATTTGATGGCAGGGCAATCATGGCAACAATATTGGCTTTTTCTTGTAACCAGCCTTTTAATAAATCGCTTTGCGGACTCGTTAATAAATCATTTGGAGCCAGTAAAATCGCAAATCCATCTTTTTCCAGATATTTGAGGGACTGTTCCATGAGCAAATGATGGGCGTAGGTATGTTCATTTGGACTGGCTACCTGATAACGGCTAGCAATCTGGTCATCTGGATAGTAACCAATAGGCAAATCTCCCAAAATCACTTGGCTTTCTTTCAAAATCTGCGGACGTACCGCATCTCCCTGAGCAAATGAAATAGCTGCTCCCATGACATCCGCGATACTAGCCGATAAATCAATCAAGAGGTCATCTATTTCAATCCCTAAATAATCTAATTCCTTCTGGCTGGCGTTGAGAATGGTCTGAGCTAAGTTTCCTGTACCAGAACCAATTTCCAAAACCGTTACTCTTGGAGTAGAGACCAACTGGTCAACAAGGAAAGATAAAATAAATCCGATAGAGTCAGGTGTGAACTGATGGTTGTACTGCATCGGTTCTGTCTGGTTAGCTTTAATGAGTAAGAATTGGTAAGCACGACGCCATTCTTCCTTTGTCAAGGCTAATTCTCTCAAGATTTGATTGTTGTTGAGAACAAGTTCGGTTTCATGTTGACCAGCTACATAGGCAGCATTTTGCTCAATCATAGCATCATAAATATTGGTCCCAAGTTGATTTTGAATCGTCTGTACATTTTCTAAAAGCAGGTTGTAGGCCTGTTCAATTTTTTCATATTTCATATTCTTATCTTATCAAATTTTAAGGAATTTGACTAGAAATTGGGAAGTGGTAAGTGAATTGCTTACCTCCATTTAGTGTTACGACAACGGACAATTGATTATTTTTAATGCGATAGTCTGATTGGCCCTGTTGAAATGAAATCTGCCCTTTCTTGACGACCGATTTTTTGGATGACTTTTGAGTCGGCGATCCCTTTGTAGCCTCCTCCACATCAGCTTGTTTCTCACCCAGGTTTGGAGAATCTGTCTTTGAACTCCCTTCCTCGAGACGAGTTTGTTGGGCTATTTCTTGATCCTGACTAACTTTCTTTAATTGAATCTCCTGCTGGTATTCTGTCTTTACTTGCTCTGATATCATTTGAGCCATCATATAAGCAGTAGCTTCTTGCTTCGTCACTTGTACCAGTTGACTTTCAACAAATTGCCTATTGAGATAGAACTGGAGAATCAGGCTAAAGACAGCGAGCATTAAGAGTGCATAGAGCAGAACACCTGCCTTAATTCGTTTTTTCAAAAACATACCTAAAACTCCTTTCCTCCCCACTTTCAAATGTTACATCCAGCTGTATAACCTCGCCTTGTTGGGCATAAGTAGCTGAATAAACTTTGTACAACATGGGCTGATAGCCCTGACCATTTGCATTTGTCTTGCGAAAATCATCTGCCACAGACTTACCAAATGCCAATGATTTTTCCCCTTTGGTTAGGTACAACTTTCCAGAATCAACCCGATCAAGACTTGCTCCTTCCCATTCAGCCCGCAATTGATCACAAAATAGTAACCACTGTTTTTCCACATGACGTTCTTGATAGCCAACCTCATACGCTATCAATTTTGATAATCCTTCAATTACTAGCAAGCTGCCAGAAATAATGAGTAAGGTAATTAAACATTCCAAGAGGGTGAACGCGGCTAACCTAGTTTTTCTCAATCCTAATAACCTCCTTACCTTCATGGTAAACGGTAAGTTTGCGAGATGTTCGTTGTACTGAAACTTCAACCCCGTTTAACTCTAAATGGGATTCTCCTGTCTGAACTGCCATCTTTGCAACATTATAAACTTCTTGTTGGTACAAACTGTTTACTAGTTGCTTTCGTCCGGTATCTATAGCTGTCAAAATCAAGCTACAAATCGTTACCAGGGTAGCTAGGGCAACTAAACTTTCTAACAAGACATAGGCTCTACTCTTCAATTTTCTTATATCGACCACTCCCTATATATAGTTGATACTTGATTGTTTCATGACTCATCTTAAAACTGATTTTTTCCAAGGAAGAATTACCCCCATCATCCTGAAACACAATTGTTTTTTCTTCTACTATGGATACATTAGGCGGCAATGAAATGATTCGATAGCCATTTGATACTTCTTCTCCAGCTATACGAAGCGCTACCTTTTCTTGAGTTCTAGCAGCCAATTCTTGACTGTCTTTATACAAGGACTCAAATTCCAAAAGAAACACCTGCTCTTGCACTACCTGAAAAGCAGTATGCACCGACCCCGATAATAACAACGCTAGAAAACAGACAACACCTAATGTTAGTAAGCTCTCTAGAAGAGTAAAGGCCTTATTTTTAAGGTACATTATTATATTTTTCTAGTTGATCTTCAGTTATCATCTGCTGATTATATAATTCTTCCGCTGTTGGACGAACACCATGCTCCAATTCGTAAATGTCCATTTGACTTTCAACAACTTTTACAACCACCGCATTGCCGTCTTCTTGTATTTTTTGCTTTTGCTTACTGAGATTTGGCACAAATAATAGTAAGAGAATACTAATAATTCCAAGCACCACTAACATTTCGACCAAAGTGAATCCTTTGACTTTCTTTTTCAACATTTTTTTCATTTTATAACTCCATATTCTGATAAATAGGCAGCAACATGGCTGCATAGATGAGAACGACCATTAAGGCCACAAAGAGAAAAACCAATGGTTGAATCAACTGCATGGCCCTATTAACACGAGTAAAAAATTCCTCCCAACACTCTGTTGCATACACAGATAGCTCACTTCCTAATTTTGATTTGACTTGCCCATACTCAATCATTAGACTCAGTTCCCGTTTGAAAAAGCCATACGTTTGTATATGAGAATGGAAACTATGCCCATCAGAAAGTGAACGCTCTAAATCCTCACCAATCTCACGAAAAAGCTGTGATTTTTGTTCCTGCATCAAGCCCACAATCTGAGGCATATCAAGTCCCTGACCAATCAAGCTTCCCCACTCCCTCGCGTAATAGGCGGTCAAATAGGTTTGGATGAGTTTTCCGAAAAATGGCAGAGCTACTAAGCGAGAAAAAGCCTTGATTTTATTTGTTCTGTGATACCAAATAAGCCCACCTAAGACAGCAAGAAAGAAAAGGCCACAAAAGGATAAAAAGATTGTTGGCAAGTGTTGAATCAATATAGTCGCAACATTTCCTTCTTCCAACTGGGGCAACAAATAGTTTTTTAGTCCCAACATTATCAATAATAAAAAGGCAAGCAAGATGATTGGATAGGTTGCTACTTCTATCAATTTTTTACGGACCTTACTAACATTTTCAAGATAAGATTGAATATGACTTAGACTCAGACTGGTATTGCCATGAACCTCCGCCAAGGCCACCTGAGTGACAACCGCATCCGAAAAGCGTAAATCTCCCAAAAGACTTGAAAATGGCTTTCCTGCAAGAAGACCGTCGGACAAAACTTGCGTGTATTGGTCCGCCAAGAGTTGACTCCGTTTGAGAAAATCGACAATTTCTCCCAAGTGAAATCCACTAGCAAAAAGATTGTTAAAGAGCTCAATCACCTTACGCTGTCGAACCAAGGACAATTTTTTCTGTTTCTGCCTGCCGAGGACTGATATGTCCCGCTGCAAGAAGGCATTCAATTTGCTCATTCCACTTGTCCGAGGAATGGTTTTGGTAGTTTCCTTTTGCAAAATCAACAACACCTCCTCCCCCTATTAATCGTTGATAGGCAATTCCTTGAAGAGCATTATTCAATTCTTCAGGACTTACACCCAGTTCTAACATGCGAGCATAGACACCAGCAACACTTCTAGCATGAACCGTTGAGAAGACCGTTGCCCCTGTCAAACTAGCTCGAATTACTGCTCGAGCAGTTTCTGCATCTCTAATTTCTCCAATAATCAGTAAATCTGGTCGATGACGAAGTGATAGTTTGATGAGATTATCATAGGTAGCACCAATTGCCTCATTGAGCTGGAGTTGGAGCATATCTTCCTGCTTGATTTCCACTGGATCTTCTATAGTTAGAATTTGCTTATCTGGAAATTTCAATCTCGCCAGCTGGTACATGAGTGTGGTCTTGCCAGAACCGACCGGCCCCGAAAAAAGATAGAGCCCTCGTCCCTTGATTTCTTGAGCAATTCTATCCAATGCTCCAAACCAAAATTTAAGTTGTTGATCTTGATCATAGAGCAGACGAATGACCAAACTTTCTTTACCACGATAATCACCAACCGTTGATAACCGAAGGGAAATCTCCCCTGAACCATAATCGTATTCACAAGAGCCTTGCTGGCTACGCCGTTTTTCACCGACATTCAAACCCGCTAAAAACTTGAAATGGCTAATAATGGCCATCACCTCATCCTCGGTTAATTCTTGAATATATTCCCGTTCATCCATTACTCGATGATAGACTTGGTAGTTTTCTCCTCTTGGAATCAAATAAATATCACTGACCCTTTCGACAACTGCCTCTTCAATCATTTTTCTTGCTTTTTCTTGAATCATATAACCTCCCTACTCCATCTATTCGTAAAACATATTGATTTGTGGCATATTTATGTTAGAATAGTAAAAAAGTTGTGGAGGTTTCCCATAAAAAGATTAAAAAAAGGCGACCACATACGCGTAGTCAGCCCATCTTCGTCTATTGAAAGTATTGGTGGCTTTGAGGCTAATGTAGCAGCTAAGAAAAAGTTAGAAGCACTTGGGTTCAGACTCTCCTTTTCAGAACATTATTTTGAAAATGATATCTTTGACTCAGCTCCGATTGCTAGTCGAGTTGCGGACTTGGAGGCGGCTTTTGCGAATGAAACAGTTGATGCCATTCTGACAACCATTGGTGGTTTCAACTGCAATGAATTGTTGCCCTATCTGGATTTTGATTTGATTGCACAAAATTCGAAAATTTTCTGCGGTTATTCGGATACGACCGCTCTGCTCAATGCCATCTACGCCAAGACAGGCATGCAAACTTATATGGGCCCAGCTTATTCCAGCTTTAAAATGGAGCTGGGACAACAGTACCAAACAACATCTTGGCTAAATGCAGTCACTCAGGATACCTATCAATTAACTCCAAGTCTTGAATGGTCTAGCGACGCTTGGTACCTACCAAACGCCCCTCGCACTTTTTACCCAACAGAATGGAAAGTCTACAATCCAGGCCAAGCCTCTGGTATTGCCATCGGCGGAAACATCTCCACCCTCAATCTGCTGACAGGAACCGAGTTTGCACCCAGACCCGATAAATATGTTCTATTTTTAGAAGAGGCAGAAGACGATGATTATCTCATTATCGCTCGTCATTTAACAGCTCTTCTACAAGCCTATCCAAATCCACAGGCAGTTGTCTTTGGTCGTTTTCCTAAGGAAACCAGATTGACAGAGGAAATTTTGCTGACGATTTTGGACAAGCACCCTATTCTCAAAAAAGTTCCTGTTCTGTACGATTTGGACTTTGCCCATACCCAACCTCTCTTTACTATTACAATCGGTGGACAGGTAGAGATTGACACCAAAACATTTTCTATCACATTCAGTTAAAAAAAGGATTGCCACTTCATTAGGCAATCCTTTTTAGTCAACCGTAACAAATGATTCTTGTTATAGTCTACATGGTCGAACTCTCGGTTGAAGAGATTTTTTAGTCAAGCCTGCAGGTAAATTTTCCTTCGATTCTATCAACAAAAGGGAATGGAAACGCTGTAAATACTCATCACACTCTTCACACCAGTACTGGTCTGATTCATCCCAAAAAGCCACCATTGTCCCATTTTTGCTTTTTTTCATTGGAAAACTTTCTGAAAGTTTTACCCATTCCTTCTGAAAAGTAGAAAGTGCATCCTCGTAACGTTCGTACGTCACTCTACTGACAACATCTTCTTCCCAACCATCTAAGAACCACCACGGTTCAAAATCTCCATACATTTTAATTACTTGATACATAATACTAATTCCTTTACCGTACACATTATATCGAATTTATATGTATAAAAAAAACATTCTGCTTGTGAGTATTGCCACAAGATAACATAAAAAGCACACCTCAAAAATGAGATGTGCATTCTTTTTATTCAGTGGCTGTAAGTTTTGCTTCTTCAGCAAGCTCTTCTGCTACTGTATCTTCAATAATTTCAACTTCATTGATGGCTAGTGGTTCAATATTACGGTAGCGGGCCATACCTGTACCCGCTGGGATAATCTTACCAATAATAACGTTCTCTTTCAAACCAAGAAGGTTATCACGTTTACCACGAATGGCTGCATCAGTAAGGACACGAGTTGTTTCCTGGAAGGATGCTGCTGACAAGAATGAGTTGGTTTCAAGAGATGCCTTAGTAATCCCCATAAGGACTGGACGAGCTGTTGCTGGAACACCACCAGCGATAACCACATCAGCATTGGCATCTGTAAAGTCTGCAATATCCATAAGTGTACCCATAAGCAGATCTGTATCGCCTGGATCCATGACACGAACTTTACGAAGCATTTGGCGAACCATTACCTCAATGTGCTTGTCACCGATTTCTACACCCTGGCTACGGTAAACTTTTTGAACTTCAGAAAGAAGGTAAGTTTCAACTGCCAAGACATCACGAACTTCAAGCAAGCGTTTTGGTTGGATAGAACCTTCAGTGAGGGCGCTACCTCTCGCAACTTGATCACCAACTTCGACTTTCATACGGGCTGTAAATGGTACTACGTATTCACCTTCGCCAGTTTTACCTTTAACAAAGACTTTCTTGGTACGAGTAGAAGCATCTTCTTCAATAGCGATAACTTCACCTTTAACCTCAGTGATAACTGCTTCCCCTTTCGGATTGCGCGCCTCAAAGATTTCTTGGACACGAGGAAGACCCTGAGTGATATCGCTGTTTGAGGCTACACCACCCGTGTGGAAGGTACGCATTGTAAGCTGTGTACCAGGTTCACCGATAGATTGGGCTGCAATCGTACCAACTGCTTCACCCACTTCAACCGCATCACCTGTCGCCAAGTTGATACCATAACAATGACGGCAGACACCGTGGCGAGTATTACATGTAAATACGCTACGGATGGTTACTTGTTCAACACCTGCATTGACAATTTCACGGGCAATATCTTCAGTAATCAATTGGTTTGGACCAATGATAACGGCACCTGTTTCAGGATGTTTAACAGTTTTCTTAGTGTAACGACCTTGCAAACGCTCTTCAAGTGGCTCGATCATTTCCTTGCCATCTGTGATTGAACGGATGTCAAGACCACGGTCTGTCCCACAGTCGTCTTCACGGATAATAACGTCTTGGGCAACGTCAACCAAACGACGAGTCAGATAACCTGAGTCGGCTGTCTTCAAGGCCGTATCCGTCATACCCTTACGGGCACCATGAGTTGAGAAGAACATTTCCAAAACAGAAAGACCTTCACGGAAGTTAGACAAGATAGGCAATTCCATGATACGTCCGTTCGGAGCTGACATCAGACCACGCATACCGGCCAACTGGGAGAAGTTGGAAATGTTACCACGGGCACCAGAGTCCATCATCATAACGATTGGGTTCTTCGGATCTTGTTTTTCAACCAGACGTTTTTCCAATTTTTCCTTAGCTGAACGCCATTCATCTGTAACAGCTGCATAACGCTCATCATCAGTAATCATACCACGACGGAATTGTTTCTTGATTTGTTCTACACGTTCGTGAGATTCTTCAATGATTTCAGCCTTGTTGTCGATGACCGGAATATCGGCAATACCCACTGTCAAACCAGCAAGTGTTGAGTGATAGTAACCCAAGTCTTTCAAACGGTCAAGCAGGGCTGATGTTTCAGTTGTACGGAAACGCTTGAAGATTTCAGCGATGATATTACCAAAATTTTTCTTCTTGAATGGTTGGTTGATTGGCAATTCTGCAATAGCAGCCTTGATATCTGACCCTGTCTCCAAGAAGTATTTATCAGGAGTTCCTTCTGTCAAGTTAGCATTATTTGGCTCTTGCAAGTATGGAAGTCCTTCTGGCATAATCGCGTTGAACAAGATTTTTCCGACGGTTGTCATCATGATCTTGTGTTTTTGGTTATCTTTCCAAGGTTTATTAAGGCTATCTGTTGCGATACCAACACGAGTATGCAAGTGAACATAGCCATTGCGGTAAGCCATAACAGCCTCATCCGCATCCTTGAAGACCATACCTTCACCTTCACGACCAGCATCTTCCATGGTCAAGTAGTAGTTACCCAAAACCATATCCTGAGATGGTGTTACGACTGGTTTACCATCTTTAGGGTTAAGGATGTGTTCTGCCGCAAGCATAAGGATACGTGCTTCTGCTTGTGCTTCTTCTGACAATGGAACGTGAATCGCCATCTGGTCACCGTCAAAGTCGGCGTTGTAGGCTTCACAGACAAGCGGGTGCAAACGAAGGGCTTTACCGTCGATCAGGACTGGCTCAAAAGCCTGGATACCCAAACGGTGAAGGGTAGGTGCGCGGTTCAAAAGAACTGGGTGTTCTTTGATCACTTCTTCCAAGATATCCCAAATACGGTCATCACCACGTTCAATCAAACGTTTTGCAGCTTTTACGTTACCAGCAATATCACGGGCAACGATTTCGCGCATGACAAACGGTTTGAAGAGCTCAATAGCCATTTCACGTGGTACACCACATTGGTACATTTTAAGAGTTGGACCAACGGCGATAACGGAACGTCCTGAGAAGTCAACACGCTTACCAAGCAAGTTTTGACGGAAACGACCTTGTTTACCTTTAAGCATGTGGCTGAGTGATTTAAGTGGGCGGCTACCTGGTCCTGTAATTGGACGACCACGGCGACCGTTATCAATCAAAGCATCTACAGCTTCTTGGAGCATCCGTTTTTCGTTTTGTACGATGATCCCTGGAGCGTTAAGTTCCAAGAGACGAGCCAAACGGTTGTTACGGTTGATAACACGGCGATATAATTCATTCAAATCAGATGCAGCAAAACGGCCACCATCCAACTGAACCATCGGACGCAAATCTGGTGGAATAACTGGCAAGATATTGAGAATCATCCACTCAGGTTTATTTCCGGATTTGTAAAAAGCATCCAATACATCCAAACGACGCACAGCTTTAATCCGTTTTTGTCCAGTAGCGGTTTTTAACTCTTCTTTCAACGCAGCGATTTCTTTTGGAAGATCGACTTGTTTCAAGAGGTCTTGGATCGCTTCTGCACCCATTTTGGCAACGAATGAACCATAGCCATATTCACGCAAACGCTCACGGTATTCGCGCTCAGTCATGATTGACTTGTGCTCAAGCGGTGTATCTTTAGGATCGATCACCACGTAAGCCGCGAAGTAGATAACTTCCTCAAGCGCACGTGGGCTCATATCCAAGGTCAAGCCCATACGACTTGGAATACCTTTGAAATACCAAATGTGTGAAATTGGTGCTTTCAACTCAATGTGTCCCATACGTTCACGACGGACTTTTGCACGAGTCACTTCCACACCACAGCGGTCACAAGTAATCCCTTTATAACGGATACGTTTGTATTTACCGCATGAACACTCCCAGTCTTTTGTTGGACCAAAGATTACTTCGTCAAATAGTCCATCACGTTCTGGTTTAAGTGTACGATAGTTGATTGTTTCAGGTTTTTTAACCTCACCGTAAGACCATGAACGAACCTTACTTGGTGAAGCTAACGTGATTTGCATACTTTTAAATCGATTTACGTCAACCACTAATAATCCCTTTCTTTTCTTGTGAGAGGACGGATTCCCATACCTCAAATTCTTGAACAATAATTAGCAGAATGGATAGCTGGTAAGCTATTTTTCTATAAATCAGACGGTGGAAGACTGTTGGTCCTTATCTCTTTCAGTCCTGAGATTTGGACCAACTTATTCCATCCATTCTAATTATTCTTTGCCTTCTGCTTCTTCTGCTGCAAAGGCTGCGGCTGCATCAGCTGCGGCTTTTGCACGTGCTTTTTCAAGATCATCTACGTGGATGATATCATCATCTTCACCTTCATCAAGGTCACGCAATTCTACTTCATTGTTGTCTTCATCAAGGACACGCATATCCAAACCAAGTGATTGCAATTCTTTGACAAGAACGCGGAATGATTCTGGAACACCTGGTTTTGGAATTGGTTTACCTTTAGTGATGGCTTCATAGGCTTTAAGACGGCCTGTCACATCATCTGACTTGTAAGTCAAGATTTCTTGTAGGACGTTTGAAGCACCGTAGGCTTCAAGGGCCCAAACCTCCATCTCACCGAAACGCTGACCACCAAACTGAGCCTTACCTCCGAGTGGCTGTTGGGTAACGAGTGAGTATGGTCCAACTGAGCGGGCGTGAAGTTTATCATCAACCATGTGATGAAGCTTGATCATGTACATGACACCAACAGATACACGGTTGTCAAATGGCTCACCTGTACGTCCATCGTAAAGAATGGTTTTGGCATCTGAATCCATACCTGCTTCTTTAACAGTTGACCAGAGATCTTCTGAACTTGCACCATCGAAAACTGGTGTTGCGATATGAATGCCCAAGTTGCGAGCCGCCATACCCAAGTGAAGCTCCATAACCTGACCGATGTTCATACGTGATGGCACCCCGAGTGGGTTCAACATGATGTCAACTGGTGTTCCGTCTGGAAGATATGGCATATCCTCAACAGGTACAATACGTGAAACGACACCCTTGTTACCGTGACGACCGGCCATCTTATCTCCGACCTTGATCTTACGTTTTTGAGCGATGTAAACACGAACCAGCATGTTGACACCTGATTGCAATTCATCACCGTTGGCACGGGTAAAGATTTTCACATCACGAACGACACCATCGGCACCGTGAGGTACACGAAGAGAGGTATCACGGACTTCACGTGATTTGTCACCGAAGATTGCATGCAAGAGGCGCTCTTCAGCAGAAAGATCTTTTTCACCTTTTGGTGTGACTTTACCAACAAGAATGTCGCCCTCTTTAACTTCGGCACCAATACGAATAATCCCCATTTCGTCCAAGTTGCGAAGAGCATCTTCACCAACGTTTGGAATTTCGCGAGTGATTTCTTCAGGGCCTAACTTAGTATCACGTGTTTCTGATTCGTATTCTTCCAAGTGAACAGATGTATACACATCGTCCTTCACAAGGCGTTCAGACATGATAACTGCATCCTCAAAGTTGTAACCTTCCCAAGTCATGTAGGCAACGATAGGGTTTTGACCAAGAGCCATTTCCCCGTTTTCCATGGAAGGTCCATCTGCGATGAAGTCCCCTTTTTCAACGATGTCGCCCAATTTTACAAGGGTGCGTTGGTTATAGGCTGTACCAGAGTTTGAACGACGGAATTTAGAAATGTGGTAGACATCAAGCGAACCATCTTCACGACGCACTTCTACCTTATCCGCATCTGCATAAACAACCTTACCATTATGTTGAGCGATAATAGCCGCACCTGAGTCATGTGCAGCCTGGTATTCCATACCAGTCCCTACTAATGGTGCTTTCGGATCAATCAATGGGACAGCCTGACGTTGCATGTTGGCACCCATGAGGGCACGGTTGGAGTCATCGTTTTCCAAGAAAGGAATACATGCTGTCGCAACGGCAACTACCTGTTTAGGTGAAACGTCCATGAAGTCTGCTGAATCTGCTGGGAACTCTTGGTTGTTACCTTGGTGACGTCCCATAACAATCTTATCAACGAAACGGTTGTTTTCATCAAGAGGTGATGTTGATTGTGCTACGATGTAGGCATCCTCTTCATCCGCTGTCAACCAAACGATTTCGTTTGTAACTGTACCAGTTGCACGGTCAATCTTGCGGTATGGTGTTTGGATGAAGCCGTACTTGTTGAGGTGACCATAAGAAGACAAGTTGTTGATCAAACCGATGTTTGGTCCCTCAGGCGTTTCAATCGGACACATACGACCATAGTGAGTGTAGTGAACGTCTCGAACCTCATAACCAGCACGGTCACGAGTCAAACCACCAGGTCCCAAGGCTGACAAACGGCGTTTGTGAGACAACTCAGAAAGTGGGTTGTGTTGGTCCATGAACTGTGACAACTGAGATGAACCAAAGAATTCTTTGATTGCAGCTGTAACAGGACGGATATTGATGATTTGTTGTGGCGTCAATACTTCATTGTCTTGAACAGACATACGCTCACGCAAGTTACGTTCCATACGAGTCAAACCGATACGTACTTGGTTAGCAAGCAATTCACCAACGGCACGAATACGACGGTTACCCAAGTGGTCAATATCATCTACACGACCAAGACCCTCAGCCAAGTTGAGGAAGTAGCTCATTTCAGCCAAGATGTCCGCAGGTGTTATTGTACGTACTTTTTCTGCTGGATTAGCATTACCAATCACCGTCACAACACGTTCTGGATCCTTAGGAGCTACAATCTTGAATTTCTGCAAAAGAACTGGCTCAAGAAGAACAGCGTTGTCATTTGGAATATACTCTACCAAGTTGAGCTCATCGAATTGTGCTTCTACTTTTTCAAGCACATCACGACTCAATACAGTACCAGCTTCCAAGACAATTTCGCCTGTCTCACCGTTAATCACATGCTCAGCAAGTGTTTGGTTGAGCAAACGAGTACGGAGGTTGAGTTTTTTATTAATCTTGTAACGACCAACAGGTGCCAAGTCGTAACGACGTGGGTCAAAGAAACGAGCTGTCAAAAGACTACGAGAGCTTTCAGCTGTCTTTGGTTCACCTGGACGAAGGCGCTCATAGATTTCCTTAAGCGCTTCATCTGTACGAGAATCTGCTGGGTTTTTATGAATATCTTTTTCAATGGTATTGCGAACCAATTCGCTATCACCAAAGATATCAAAGATTTCATCATCACCTGAGAAACCAAGCGCACGAACAAGCGTTGTGAATGGAATCTTACGCGTACGGTCAATACGAGTGTAGGCAATGTCTTTTGAGTCTGTTTCCAATTCCAACCAAGCTCCACGGTTAGGAATAACCGTTGATCCATAACCTACTTTACCATTCTTATCTACTTTATCATTAAAGTAGACACCTGGTGAACGAACCAACTGAGAAACGATGATACGCTCTGCACCGTTGATGATGAAGGTACCCATTTCAGTCATGATTGGAAACTCACCGAAGAAGACTTCTTGTGTCTTGATCTCGCCAGTTTCTTTATTCACCAGACGGAAAGTCACATAAATTGGAGCTGAGTAGTTAGCATCATGCGCACGCGCTTCTTCCAATGTGTACTTAGGCTCTTTCAATTCATAACCAACGAATTCCAATTCCATGGTATCCGTAAAGTTTGAAACTGGAAGTACGTCTTCAAAGACTTCTTTCAAACCATAATCTAAAAAGTGTTGGAAAGAGTCCGTTTGGATTTCAATCAAATTTGGTAAATCAAGAACTTCCTTGATTCTTGAAAAACTGCGACGGGTACGGTGCTTACCGTACTGAACTTCATGTCCTGCCAAAAGTTTTCTCCTTTGTAATAAGATACGAGACCGTGAAAACCAAAGTGAAAATAGGAGAGTGACGCCGTGTCACCAGACACAAGGAGCTCTATCTTTTTCACACAGGTTTTAGGTCGAGTTCAATTAAAGATACGAGACCGTGAAAACCAAAGTGAAAATAGGAGAGTGACGCCGTGTCACCAGACACGAGGAGCTCTATCTTTTTCACACAGGTTTTAGGTCGAGTTCAATTAAAGATACGAGGGCGTCAAACACTCCAAAAGAAAATAGGACATCGACAAAGCAATCAAAAGATTGCAAGGAGATGTATCTTTTTCTACAGGAGTATAGCCCGAGTTCAATTATATTCAGCATGTGATGACCTGCGCTTGCTTTTTCTGAATTTTTAGAATCTTTAAGAATAGGTAACAATTCTCAAAGAACTTCTTCATAGACACAAAAAGAGCAGCTAAATCTTCCTTTTAAAAAGTGTGATTTAACTGCTGCAAGCCTTGCTTGGACAATATTTCAAACAAGACACACGACAAATAATTTATACAATTATAACACAAGAACTAGAATAAATCAAGAAATGAATCAGTTCTGTATCTTGGATATCATTCGAAAGTAATCAATCGAGCTGAATTGTCTTTTTGCCTGAGATCGTCATAAAACTATCATCTTGCTCTTGAGATAAATTCTACAATGATAACCACGTAATCTACTCTAATTTTGAATCATTATCTAATTATATGGAACAAGCGCTTCAATTTGAAACCCTAAAAGATTAGTCGCTGCTAGATGTCTGAGTGTCTGTATCTTGGTCATTATTTGAACTCGAAGAACTTGTTCCACTGCTTCGACTAGAGCTACTGCGTTGAGTTGAGCTACTTGATGTGGTCGTTTGCGACCCAATTATAGTATTCCAAGCCTGACGTTTATCGCTGTCGGTCCCGCCAACCATGAAATTATAATTGGTTACAGGTGCACCGTTTTTGGCCCAATAACTTGTTGTGGTCGCACCACCAATCGTTACTTGACGACCATTCACCTGAACCGTTCCGGCACGTTGACCAGTAGAAGATACAACATTAGAGGAGATGACACTCCTATCCAGTTCAAACTTACCTGAAAACATATCCGATTTGACATTGTATAATGCATCCACAAGGTATGCAACGTATTGTGAATTATTATAGTATCCTGTCCAGACATACATTTCTGAGTTGTCATCATTCCCCACCCATGTTCCTAAGGTTACTTTCGGAGTAGATAACATTAACCAAACATCATTTACCTCATTACTTGTACCCGTTTTTCCAACGAAGTCAGATGTTGCGGCTTGAGGATTCAAGATACTTAATCGACTTTTGAATGTTGAGGTGTAACCAGAATTAATCACTTGTCGTAATAACATATTCATAATGCTTGCCGTAGCTTTTGAATACACTTGAACGGGAGCAGCTTCGTGCTGGTATACCACCGTTCCATCCGATGCAGTGATACTTTCAACAATATAGTGCTTATTATAAACACCGCCATTGGCTAAAGTCTGATAGGCGTTGGTATTCGTCAATACAGAGATTTCAACCCCTCCGCCTAATGGCACACTTTCAATATCATACATTGGAATATGATAATTCATTTTTTCCATGTAATCCTTAGCATTAACCCCTGCGTTTTGAATCATTTTATAAGTCCAAAAAGCCGGGATATTTACAGACATATCAATAGCAGTCTGTAAATTCATCATACCAGTACCTTTACTACTGCCGTACATAATTGGCTGACCACTTGAGAAGTTTGTAGGATAATTAGATAGAATACTTGCAGACCCTAGCAATCCTTGATCAATAGCAATACCATAAGCTAACAATGGTTTAATAGTAGAAGCAGGTGACCGTTGTGTGTCGAAGGCGTGGTTATTTTGATTTGTTGCAAAGTTTCTACCACCAATAAATCCTAGAATAGCTCCTGTACTATTATCAATCAAAACACTTCCTGTTTCAACATATTCATTTCCATTGTCTAGAACTGAACCGTAATTCGCTACGACAGATTGCATTGCAGAATAGATGCCTTTATCAACGGTACTCTTTATAATATATCCCCCTTGACTTAATTCCTGAGTCGCCATCTCCTCATATGATGATTTTATATCATCATTTTTCAAGTCGTTTTCAGAAACTGCATCCCGTTTAACGAGATAATCAAACATGACCTGCTGTGCCTCCTCCATAACTTCATAATAGAGGTAGTCTTTTGTATCTGAAGCGATGGGTGCAGGGGCGATAAAATCTTGCTTAATATCATAATCTTTATAAGCTTCGTATTCCTCCTTAGTCAAAAAAGAAGCTCGATACATATTATAAAGAACGTCCTGATAACGCTCAATTCCATAAATCATGTCATCATCCGATTTCCGTGTTCCATCTGAAGCATACGGAGAATACACAATAGGACTTTGAGGCAATCCAGCGATATAAGCAGCCTGTGGGACGCTTAACTCCTTAGCCGTTTTTCCAAAGATCCCTCTTGCAGCTGCCTCTACACCTGCAATATTTTTTCCCTGATTGTTTCGTCCAAAAGGAGAGACATTCAAATAAATTGTTAATATCTCATTTTTTGTCATATTTCGCTCTAAAGCTAAAGCAGAAATGATTTCATTAGCCTTTCGCGTAAAGGTTGGAGCATCACCCACCAATTGTTGTTTGATCAATTGTTGGGTCAAAGTAGAGCCACCACTAGAAGATCCTAGTCCGATAGATCCTAAAGCAGCACGTAATACTGCTTTTGGTACAACACCATTATGCGTCTCAAAGGTTTCGTCTTCTGTAGCAATAACAGCCTGCTTTAGATAATCCGAAACCTCTTCAGACGTAACTGGTATACGTAATAAGTCAGAATTTACTTCTGAAACTAAACTACCATCTGAATAAGTTACCGTTGAAATACGACTAACTTCCGATACCTTTTCAACCAACTCTTCTGTTTTTGGCACTTCAACTTTGTCGAAAAGACTAACAACAAAGCCCACTCCGACCCCACCACCAAAAATAGCAATTAAAATTCCTAAGACAACTATCGAATTAATCAATAATTTAAGGGTCCGAAGGAAGATTCCAAAACCATTCTCTAACTGATGAATATCAACTTTCTTTTTTAAATCTTGTTTTTCTGATTTGTTATTCATAAAAACTCCTTATCACTCAATTATACCAAATTTTGTATATTTTCCGCAATTTCATGGTATAATAGGAAGGAATTTTTTAATACAAAGTTCGACCCAAATACTTTAAAACATGACTTGGGTCCTAACTATTCAATCAAAAGGAGATAGCCTACATGAACATTTTTGAAGAACTGAAAGCTCGCGGCCTAGTCTTTCAAACGACAGACGAAGAAGCCTTGGTAAAAGCATTAACTGAAGGAAAAGTTTCTTATTATACAGGCTATGATCCAACAGCTGACAGTTTACATTTAGGCCATCTGGTTGCCATCCTAACAAGCCGTCGGTTACAATTAGCTGGGCACAAACCTTATGCTCTTGTTGGTGGTGCTACAGGTCTGATTGGTGATCCATCTTTTAAAGACGCGGAACGTAGCTTGCAAACCAAAGATACAGTAGACGGTTGGGTAACAAAGATCCAGGGTCAGCTCTCTCGCTTCTTGGATTTTGAAAATGGTGACAACAGAGCTGAAATGGTCAATAACTACGACTGGTTCTCAGATATTAGCTTCATTGACTTCCTTCGTGATGTCGGTAAATACTTCACTGTCAACTACATGATGAGCAAAGATTCTGTTAAAAAACGAATTGAAACAGGAATTTCTTACACTGAATTTGCATACCAAATCATGCAAGGCTATGATTTCTATGAGTTGAATGATAAGCATAATGTTACATTGCAAATTGGTGGTTCAGATCAATGGGGCAATATGACCGCCGGCACGGAATTGCTACGTCGCAAAGCTGATAGGACTGGTCACGTGATGACTGTTCCGCTCATCACTGACTCAACCGGTAAGAAATTTGGTAAGTCTGAGGGTAATGCTGTTTGGCTTGATGCTGATAAAACTTCTCCTTACGAAATGTACCAATTCTGGCTCAATGTCATGGACGACGATGCCGTTCGTTTCTTGAAAATCTTTACATTCTTATCACTAGATGAGATTGCAGAGATTGAAGAACAATTTAATGCAGCCCGTCATGAACGTTTGGCTCAGAAAATTTTGGCTAAGGAAGTCGTGACATTAGTTCATGGTGAAGAAGCCTATAACCAAGCCCTTAACATTACTGAACAATTGTTCGCTGGCAATATCAAAAACCTATCCGCAAAAGAACTCAAACAGGGGCTTAGCAACGTTCCAAACTACGCTGTACAGGCTGAAGACAACCTCAACATCGTTGAACTCTTGGTTACCTCTGGTATTGTTAACTCAAAACGCCAAGCTCGTGAAGATGTAGCAAATGGTGCCATCTATGTCAACGGTGAACGTGTGCAGGATTTGGACTACACTCTTTCTGACAGCGACAAGATTGACGGCGAGTTGACCATTATCCGTCGTGGTAAGAAGAAATATTCTGTTTTGACTTATTAACATTTTTCAAGGAAATCCTATGTGATTTCCTTTTCTGCTAACCTAGGAGAAAAGATATGACCTGCATTTTTTGCCACCAACTCAATGAAAATGCCATTCTCTACCAGACGAAACATTTCAAAGTAGTCTGGGATATTGACCCTGTCCAAACTGGACATCTACTGATTATCAGCAAGAAACACTATGACACGCTCAGCCAAGTCCCTCCTGCTATTCGCTATGAACTGTCTGACTTGGAAGTCTTGTTAACTGAAAAACTCTATCAAGCATTGGCAATTGACGGTGTGACCATAGCTTGCAACGATCGCTTGTTTGACACTGGCACCCATTTCCATGTTCATCTCATCCCACGCTTTCAATCAGATGGCTTCTGGGACCAAATTTCGCTTGCACAAGTGCAACTGGATTTGACTCATTTTCTCAAAGCATTATAAAAAGCAGCCCGACAAAGATATTTTTCAGATAAGATATTTTGAGTTTATTGATAAAAAGCTCACCAGTGCTTTATAATAATACATATATGCTACAAGATTGAGGAGAGAAAGATGGCTCAAAAGAATAACCTGCTAAAAAATTTGAATAAGCTTGTTGATATTATCACTGATACTACAAAAATAATCGGGGATACTGTTCAGGCTGCAGCTCCTATTCTTGATAAAGCTTTAGACCGTCAACACGAAAAAAATCTGAGTCAAATTCAGGTACCTAATGTTATCGACTTAGTTGTGGAGGAAGCCAAACGCCACCTTGAAGAAATTGGTTTTCGAGTCACTCTCACTCTGGTGAAACCGAATAAAAAATACCGCCAGGAAACTACTCGAGACAATGAAGTAGTTGATATGATTCCAAAAGCAGGAAAATTCGATAAAGGAAGCCTCATCAAACTCTACTATATCAACCAAGAAATTATTGATGCGAGTAATCAAGAAGTTACAATTCCAAACCTCATAGGACTAACCATTCCAGAGGCTCGCGAACACTTGCAAGAAGTCGGTTTCAAACCAGCAATGGAAATTCTCACAGCAGATGCCAAGTATGCAAAACAAAAAATAAATGTTGTGATTGATATGGAGCCAAAGGCAAACCTCTTTACTACAACAGCTGTGAAAGGTAGCCTCATCAAGTTAAAATATCTAGATGAAGAAACATTGGAACAAAGCCTACAGTTAGCTAGCCAAGCCGAAGAAAATCAATTAGATGTGGGGCAACTATTCAAACAGCTTCCAAATCTATTTGGAAACAAGGATGTCGAATAAAAAATAAGGAGAGATCATTTTAGAATCTCTCCTTATTTTTTATCTCATTTATACCAACTCTTCCACTTCATAGATTGTATCATCCAACACCTCTTGGTACCGTTTCAAGTCATAGGCCACAGAGGTTTCCACCTCCGCCAACTGCTGATCCAGCTGGATTTTCACCTCTTCCACCCCGTCCAAGTCCAAGAAATGATTTGTCACATGCTTCACACAGTTTTGACAAGATAAATTTTTCAATTTCAAGGTTTGTTTCATGTTCTTTCTCCTCGTTCTTACACAATAAAAATAAAAAGTAGCACAACTCTAAAGGTTTGCAAATTGAGCAAACTCTGTTCACATCCTCAAGCCAAAGATTGAACTCTGGTACTTACTCATTTTCAAGTAACACCACCCAAATTTTACACTCATTTAATCAACACACCTTATGTCGATTTTTGAAGTGTGTGATGATGACCACAAGTACATTGACCTGGCAGACACTGACAGACAATACTCTCAGGTGCCGTCTTTTGTAACTGCGAGATTTTGCTGACAATATTCTCAAGGCTTTTTTGGGAAAATGTCCCTGTGTCCAGCAGCTTTTCAACTAGTTGCCCCTGCTTCGTGGAGCATATGGTAGCCAATAAGAGCTCCACCTGCCCCTGCAAATGTTCCTCTTCACTAATCAGCGGATAATAGTGATACTTGCTTGTTTCCTTGGCCATACGCAAATAGTTTTTCTTCCGCAGTCGCCCCAAAAGTGTCTTAATGGTCGTCGCCTGCCAATCAAATCCTTCCTGCAAGGCCTGAATAATTTCCTGGGAAGTCGTTCCCGGCTGTGCCCACAGAACCCGCATCACCTGCCACTCTGCAGCTGAAATAGCTTGCTCCAAAATCTCACCTCCATCTAACCATTTCTACAAATATAGTTTACAACTGTAGTCAAAAAATGTCAAGAAGAAAGACCGAACTTCTCGTTCAGCCTTTTCTTTTCTCTTAATGAGCCAGCATTTCTTGACCGATTTCCAAACCAGTCAAACCAACAGGGTAGTAAGTCGGCCAGTTTTCCAATTCTTCCAAAAGCTTATCTTGACTCTCTCCACCAAAGTAGATATGGAAGTGACCGGTTTTTACTGGTGCAATATTGTGATCACTAAATTGAACATACTTATAGTTTCTAGCATTTGCATCTGTTGCCTCAAACAAGAAACGAACGCCACGATTTCCTTTTTTGTAAGTCAAAATCTTATAACCCACATACTTATAAGTAAATTTCTCTTTCTTATCGCCTACCACAAATTCCATTGTGTTATCTGTAATGTTAATTTGATCAACATCTGTTTTGTACCCGGTATCATAATATGCCTTATATTCATCAGCTGTCATATCGCCTTTCAGTTTAGCCTTATAATCCCAGACTTGATCTAAGGTCCCATCAAGCAAATATGGATAAACAGATTGCCATTCGCCTGCATAATCTGAAAGTGTACGATCTTTCACAGCACTGTCTTCAAAATACCCATTATAGACCGTTTGTGGAGTCTCAGCCCCATCCTCTGGTAAAATTTCAGAACCAACTTGAGAAGTTGTTTTTTCAAGGGCAGTCAGATTATCTTCCATAACAGAAATATAATCCTTACCATTTTTCATATCTTCATCTGTCAAACTTTCAAGAGGATTCAGAACATCCAGCTGAACACCTGTTTCATTTGCGAGTGTTTCAGCAACAGATTTCGACGCATTTTCTTCAAAGTATATATACTTGATTCCATATTTTTTGATATAGTCGGTCAATTCGGCTAACCGCGAAGGGGTAGGATCTTCATCCGCAGCAACACCTGTGA
Source organism: Streptococcus sp. VTCC 12886 (assembly GCF_049893425.1). NCBI lineage: Bacteria > Bacillati > Bacillota > Bacilli > Lactobacillales > Streptococcaceae > Streptococcus > Streptococcus sp. VTCC 12886. The sequence continues at coordinate 46,278 of NZ_JBMVJB010000016.1, forward strand.
TTGAAACTTGTTTCAAACCATAATCTAAAGCCAAATAAGCAAAAGCTGTATGTTGTGTAACAAAATACTTCTGTTTAGCGGCAGATAGTGTCTCAGAATATTTAGCATCCAAAGCATCTAATTTCTCAATATAGGCTGCCGCATTTGTTTCAAAAATATCTTTCTTTTCTGGGTATTTAGCTACCAAACTATCACGAATAGTTTCTACAAGAGTAATTGCACGGGCTGGAGACAACCATACATGCGGATCATAAGCATGGCTATGCCCCTCCTCACTGTGGTCGTAATCCTCACCTTCTTCACTACCGGGTAACAAGAGCATGCCTTCCGTTGCTCTAATCACACTGACCTTTGAGGTGTCAATAGATTCCTCAACATCATGAACCCATGTTTCCATATTTTCATTTTCGTAAACAAAAACATCAGCTTCTTGAATTCGAGCAATATCTCTTGCTGAAGGTTCATAATCATGAACTTCTGTTCCAGCCTTAACCAACAGATCAACATTTGCCTCATCACCTGCCACCTGCTTAGTGAATTCATAAACAGGATAGAAGGTTGTTACAATATTTAGCTTCCCATCTTCAGAAGCTGTGCTATTGCCACATGCTCCTAAAAGCAAAGCTGAAATAGACACGAATATCAATCCAACTTTTTTCATCATTACTCCTTATTTTCTAAATTTTTGAACAACATTCACCAGTAAGAAAAAACTAATGAAAATCAAGGTAATACTTGCACTTGCTGGAGTTTCTGCATAATAGGATGTCATCAAACCTGTCACCATTCCTAAAAAGCCAATTGCCATCCCCGTAAAGATAACAGCTTTAAAACTCTTACCAAGTTGTAAGGCAATAGAAGCAGGTAGAACCATAATGGTTGAAACCAATAAAGCCCCCGCAGCAGGAATCATAAGAGCAATCGCAACACCAGTAACTACATTAAAGGCAATAGACATAGCTCTAACAGGCAATCCATCTACAAATGCGGTATCTTCATCAAAGGTAAGAATATACATAGGACGTAAAAATAACAACGTCAATAGAATGACAATCAAAGCAATCACAAATAAAGCAACTACTTGTTCTTGACTGATTGTTACAATCGAACCAAAAAGATATTGTTCCAGGCTAAGTCCAGACTTTCCTCCTGATTTATTCATAACAATTAACGAAATCGCCAAACCAGTCGACATGAGAATTGCCGTTCCGATTTCCATAAAGTTTTTATAAATAGTCCTCAAATATTCCAAAAATACAGCTGCTACAATTACAACAAGTACTGTTGAAAGAGTAGGCGAAATACCCAAAACCAAACCGAATGCAACACCAGCTAAAGAAACGTGACTGAGGGTATCTGACATTAGGCTTTGACGCCTAAGGATTAAGAAAACCCCTAGGATTGGTGAAAAGAAACTCATGGCAATAATCGCCAGAAAAGCGCGTTGCATGAAGTCGTAATTAAATACAGATAAATCAAACATGGACAACCTCCTCATCTGTTTCATGAACATTGAAACAACGCCAAGGAGACTGTTGATCACGAACCAGGTGAATATTACGATCAGCGTATTTATTCAATTCATCGGGATCGTGAGTAATCATCAATACAGATTTACCATGCTTTTTGGCTGAGTGATGCATGAGCTGGTAAAAGGCATCCTTTGTCCCTGCATCCATACCAGTAGTAGGCTCATCCAAAATAAAAATATCCGGATCCGAAGCAAACATACGTGCTATTACAGCTCGTTGTTTTTGACCACCACTCAATGCTCCCAAACGTTTTTCACGATGCTCCCACATCCCTACAGATTCCAGACTTATCCGAACATGTTCCTCATCATGGGCTGTCAATCGACGGAACCACCCTTGCCGAGAATAACGACCAGATTTTACAAACTCATAAACTGTACTCGGAAAGCCAGCATTAAAACTTGCTATCTGCTGAGGTAAGTAAGCCATTCGTAATTTCTTACCTTTTATACTTTTTTCTGCAATAATGACTTTTCCATGTTTTGGCTTTAATATCCCTAAAGTTGCTTTAATTAGAGTAGATTTCGCCGCCCCATTCTCACCAGTTAATGTAACGAATTCACCACTATCTAAATGGTAGTGAATATTTTCCAAAACCGGCTCCTTGTCGTAGTAAAACGACAAATCTTCCACAGTAATATATCTCATTTATTTTCTAATTTTCTCCACTAACTCATTCAAAAATCTTGCAATAAGCTCTTGTTCGTCAAGACTATAACTACCTAACAGTTCTTCATAAGCTTCCAAAGTATGTGCATGATGATGCGCATGCTCCGCAGCAATAGGCTTTGCAGCCTCAGTCAGACTAAAACGAACAATACGTGCATCCTTTGAATCCTTTACTGCTACTAATAAACCCTGAGCAACCAAAGATTTAGTAGCCTTTGTAATAGCAGCTTGACTAACATTCAGCTGCTTTGCAATTTCAGTATTAGTATAGGCAGCTTTTTCAATAAGCATCAAAATATGCTCCTGCGTATTCGTCAACTTCACCGTACTTTGACAAGAACCAACCAATATTTCCAACTGGTTCTCAGAACTCAAAACTATTTCATGCAAACACTTCTCAATATCTAATGCAAATTGGCTCATAAGCACATCCTTAACCTTTTAATTAACTTGTTAAGTATATCATACTAATAAGAAATAAACAAGAAAAAAATAAAAAATATTTAAAAGCTAACAAAAGATGACCTTATCGAACTTGGATTTGCTCCAGGAACTGCAAGAAAGATTATCCATACTGGCAAATTACTATTAGTGAATCGTGGTTTTAATATCTACGATAACAAACGGATTGGCACAATTCCAGCCAGTGTTGCTGAAGAACTACTAGGAATTGAACTCCAGAAAGAAGCATAATGAATGACTATTCGTAAAACTAAAAGTGGTAAATGGACCGTTGATGTTTCTAACGGTTTCCACCCAGTAACACAAAAAAGAATACGTATTATTCGTAAAGGATTAAAATCTAAAAAGGAAGCCCTAGAACTTGAACAACATATTAGAGTTGTAGAATTAAAAGAAAAACAATTTGACTTTGTAGTAACAACAGATATGCTATTCGACTTACTTGAAGAAGATGATCTGAAAAATGGCAGAAAAATAAGCTATACAAGTACACAAAGAAACAATTATGAGCGTCATATTAAGCCTTATTTTAAAAATACAAATTTAAATAAATTAACGTATGACCATATATTCGAATTTCGTGAATACCTAAAAACAAAAACTAAAAAACAAAATAGAAATGAAGTTTTAAGCTATAATACAATTAATAAGGTTATAATTCTACTTAAAAAAATTTTTGATACTGGTATAAGAAAATCTCTCATTGATAAAAACCCAGTTAAGAATCTGAGAAAATTACCAATTAAGAAGCCTGATATTAAATTTTGGAGTATAGAAGAATTCACGAGATTTAGAGGACTTATTCGAGATGATGAAATAAGCTATGACCTGTTTTTCGTAATTGCTTTCTTTACTGGAATGAGAATGGGAGAAATCCTCGCATTGAACTGGAATGATATAAATCTTTTAACAAATACGATTTACGTAACAAAAACGGTATACTTTGTCAATAATACAAGCTACATTAATACAACAAAAACACAATCAGGAACTAGAAATATAGCAATAAATCAGAAATTAGCAGAAATGCTAAAAGATTGGAAAGTAAAACAAAAAGAAAAACTTGAGGAATTTACGAAAAATACAGACGAACTACAAATAATACAGAGTACACCAATAACAATTACAAAAAATATGATTGATAAGAAGTTTAAGCAAATACTAGAAAGGGATAAAGATTTAAATAAAATAAGAATTCATGATTTGAGACACTCTCATGCATCATTACTAGTAAATCAAGGAGAAGATTATCTTGTTGTCAAAGAAAGATTAGGACATGCATCTATTACAACAACAATCGATACTTATTCTCATTTGTACCCAAGCAAACAGAAATCATTGGCTAATAAACTTGACGATTTATTTTAAATTGGAAAAAAATGGTAACTTAATATACAACAGATAAAAAAGAGGCTGGGCAAAAACTAGCCAGTAAATAAAAAACACAGATAGATTCAAGCTGATTTTGATGAAATTCAGCCGA
>NZ_JBMVJB010000017.1:0-47730 GCF_049893425.1 Streptococcus sp. VTCC 12886
AAACAACAGAAAAAGAGAACGGATTTCTCCGTTCTCTTGGTACAATTTTCTATTTCTCAAAACTCTAGACACTTACCCTTCCGAAATTATTCAATCTCTACAATCCAGCCTACTGGTGCTTCAATATCACCAAATTGGATACCTGTTAATTCATCATAAAGTTTGCGGGTCACAGGACCAACCTCTGTTTCGCTATGGAACACATGGAATGTATCACCAATTTGAATACCACCGATTGGTGAAATCACTGCAGCTGTTCCACAGGCTCCTGCTTCAACAAACTCATCTAGTTCATCCACAAAGACTTCCCTTTCAATTGCTTTTAATCCCAATCGTTTTTCTGCTAAGTAAAGAAGAGAATACTTGGTAATTGAAGGTAAGATAGATGGTGAAACTGGCGTAACAAATTCATTTTCAGCTGTGATACCAAAGAAGTTAGCTGACCCAACTTCTTCAATTTTCGTGTGAGTAGCTGGATCAAGATAAATCACGTCCGAAAAACCTTTATTTTTAGCATGTTTACCTGGTAATAATGATGCTGCGTAGTTACCACCAACTTTAGCTGCACCAGTACCGTTTGGAGCAGCACGGTCATATTCATCTTGAACAAGGAAATTGGTTGGAGCTAATCCACCTTTAAAGTAGTTTCCAACTGGCATAGCAAAGACTGTAAAAATATATTCCTCCGCAGGTTTTACACCAATAATATCACCGACACCTATCAAGAGTGGACGCAGATAAAGGGTGCCACCAGTTCCATATGGTGGAACATAATCAGCATTAGCTTTTACGACCTGCTTACAAGCCTCAATAAATAAATCTGTTGGAACTTTAGGCATCAATAGACGGTCTGCAGTCCTTTGTAAGCGTTTAGCATTTTGATCGGGACGGAAAAGTTGCAATTTTCCATCTTTTGTACGATATGCTTTAAGACCCTCAAAAGCCTGTTGGCCATAGTGAAGGGCAGGTGAACTCTCAGAAATATGTAATTCTGCATCTTCGGTAAGAGCACCACTGCTCCATTGTCCATCTTTATAATAAGCAATAAAGCGATAAGGCAATTTCATATAAGAAAAACCAAGATTTTCCCAATCAATAGTTACTGGCATAAGTTTACTCCAAATATATTTTTTACTATTTTACTACTTTTGAAAATGATTTTCAATTAAAAATTCAGAAAATTTTGTATGTTTGGTTTTTCTTAGTGCTAAACTCTTATTTTTTTGGACTTACTCTACATCCTCAAGTGATAGAGCAACGACTCTATCCATTGATGTCACTGTTGGATTTATTCGATATTTAAAAGCTGAAGATTCAAAGAGTAGATACAGTAAATCACCTTCAACTTGAATTTGCTGCATGTATGGTGGTGCTACCAGTTCCTTTTTTGGCTCTAATAAATCAGTCAAAGCATTGTAACCTGAAAAATCGAACCAGAGAATCTTTGAGTCTTCATTTCCATATGATTGAGAAAGAAGTATCTGATGTCCATGAACTGCAATTCCTTGAATTTGGTCAGGAGTATCGATGATTGTCGTTGGTTGAAAAGCTTCTGAATCAAGATTTTTTCCAGTTGGATAACCCTCAGAATCCAACTGGAAAATTCCCAAATGCCCATGGTCATCTTTATCAAAATATCCAACTAGTAACTTTTCTTGGTCATAAGCCATGTAGGAAGACCGTTCTATCTGACCAAGACTAACCTGAAAATCAAACTCCACAGGTTCTTTAGTTTTACTAAATTGATCTGTTTTTATTGTGTTCAAATTCAAGGCTGATATTTGAGAAGTATCATCACCTTCAGTCGTTGTGATCCACAAACGATTATTTAGATGGTCGTACGCAATCCCCCCAACGTGACTTGTTGTTGGAAGAACAATTGTTTTGATGTATTTACCAGTTTTCTTATCTAATACCCAAAGAACAGAATTAAAACCACCACCATTACTATAGGCCGATATAACGACATAATCCTCTAGAAAGCTTAAACCTTGAGGTGTCATATCTTCAGTCTGATCTGAATCTCCTTCTTCCTCACCTGTTGATTGTATTGTTTCAGCTTGCACTAATCCTGGTATGACATAGGTTGCCCGAATGGAGGTTGCAATGTTTTTATAGAATTCTGGGTAATATTCTTCTAATTCATTATAGAACTCTTCTAAATCTTTGCTTGCTGAGTTGGTATTTGTACCGTTCTCCTCTTTAAATTTTGTCCCGGTATATAGAGAATATCCATAATAGAGTAAAGAGCCAGTGCAAAGCAGAGCAATTATCCACCAAATAATTTTTTTCATATTGTATCCCATTCCTCTCTACACTATAGTATAACAAAAAAGATTGTCCGAAGACAATCTTTGATAGGTAAACTTCAATCTATAGCTAGGTTCCAATATACTATCTATTTTGAGGAAAGACAGTTTGATATAAATATATACATGATTATGTTATCAAACTTCTTCGTAACATAATTGATATCATCTAAATCCTACTTAATACCAACCTAAAAAATCGTGAAGAAAAGATTCAAATGCTGGGATGAGTTTAATAGCAATAAATACTAGAATAACTACAAATCCAATAGTAAGTGCCAGCTTTGTAACAGATGACATTTTTTTAATCCACCCAAGCATGGAATACCTCCTCATTAGAAATAGTATCCGAAATGAAACTACCATTGCTAGTCCTTTCAGAGAAACTTAGCTGAGTCACATCTATATCATAACTTTTGCCTGTATTAGACAGGACATGGAGCACTTGCCCATTAGTTTGTTCCTCAACCTGACTAGTAAACAAATCAAAATCCCCCTGAACTGTCAAGACTGGTCCTGCCACAAAGACACGGTGAGGTTTAGCCTTGAGTTCGCGAAGCACCTGTAAACCACGCTTGGCACGACTGGTCACAGGGATTTCCTCCGTCGCCATCCGCTTCAAGCTACCACGCTGGGTCAGAAGATAGAATGAGCTGGTATTACTGATGAAAGCAGCAACCACCACATCGTCATCCTTGAGGTTGACCGCCTTGACACCAGCTGCCTTAGCACCGATGACTGGCACTTCTTCGATGTTAAATCGCAGAGCGTAGCCCTGCTCAGTGATGAGCATGATGTCGTCCAAAACTACAGGTGATACAGTAATAACCACATCTTCGTCATCTTTGAGTTTGGCATACTTGGTTGACTTAGACTTGTAAGTCCGCCATGGAGCAAACTCCTTGCGCTCTACACGTTTAATTTGGCCAAATTTAGTCACCGCGAAATAAGTTCCCTCATCAAAATTCTCAACCAATTCAGCAAAGATAACCTCTTCATTGGTATCAAAGTTCATCAAGGTCTGACTCAGGTGTTCGCCAATGTCCTTCCAACGAATATCTGTCAACTCATGAACAGGTCGGTAGATGACATTTCCAAGATTAGTAAAGAGCAAAAGGTGCTGAGTTGTCTTTGCATTCTGCAAGAAAATCAGCTGATCATCATCTCGCTTGCCCATTTCTTCTAGCGTTGAGGCATTGAAAGAACGAGGACTTGTCCGTTTGATATAACCTGCCTTGGTCACGCTGACAAAGGTTTCTTCTTCGACAATCAGGCTGGCAGTATCAATCTCAATCGTTTCTGCCTGAACCTGCAATTCACTCAAACGAGGGTTGCCAAACTGCTTTTTGACCTCACGCAATTCCTTCTTCATAAGATTAAACATGGTCCGCTCATCACCGATAATAGCTGCCAAGGTCTGAATCTGCTCGCGTAGGGCTGCTTCTTCATTTTCCAAGGTCACAATGTCGGTATTGGTTAAGCGGTAAAGTTGCAAGGTTACGATTGCCTCTGCCTGCTCTTCGCTGAAATCATAGCTGATTTTCAGATTTTGCTTGGCATCAGACTTGTTTTCAGATGCACGGATAAGAGCAATAACTTCATCTAAGATGGAAATGACACGGATTAAACCCTCAACGATGTGAAGACGTTTCTCTGCCTTTTCCTTGTCGAACTTAGAACGAGCAATGATAATCTCACGGCGGTGGGCAATATAGCTAGAAAGAATCTTCTGCAAGCCGACCTGACGCGGTGTAAAATCATCAATCGCCACCATGTTGAAATTGTAATTGATTTGCAGATCGGTGTATTTGTAGAGATAGTTGAGAATGGTTTGCTCGTCGCTGTCTTTTTTCAGCTCAATGGCAATCCGCAGACCTGTACGGTCTGACTCGTCACGTACCTCAGCAATTCCAGGCACCTTGTTGTTGACACGGACATCATCAATCTTTTTAACCAGTACAGCCTTATTTACTTCGTACGGAATCTCCGTCACAATGATCTGTTTCTTTCCACCCTTAAGTTGTTCAATGTCACAACGGCTACGGACTACGACACGGCCCTTTCCAGTTTCATAAGCTTTCTTGATTTCGTCAGCCCCTTGGATAATGGCACCTGTTGGGAAGTCTGGTCCAGGCAAGAACTCCATTAGCTTTTCTAACTTAGCAGTAGGATGATCAATCATGTAAACGACAGCATCGATTACCTCCGCTAAATTATGTGGCGGGATGTCAGTCGCGTACCCTGCTGAAATTCCTGTCGCTCCATTGACCAATAGATTAGGAAAGGCAGCTGGTAGCACCGTGGGTTCTTTTTCCGTATCGTCAAAGTTCCAGGCAAATGGTACTGTATTTTTCTCGATGTCGGCCAGCAAATAACCTGCTATTTCCGACAGACGAGCCTCGGTGTAACGCATCGCCGCAGGGGGATCGCCGTCCATGGAACCGTTGTTTCCGTGCATCTCCACCAAAATCTCGCGATTTTTCCACTCCTGACTCATACGGACCATGGCATCATAAATAGAGGAGTCACCGTGCGGGTGGAAATTCCCCATGATATTCCCGACTGACTTGGCAGACTTACGGTAGCCCTTGTCAAAAGTGTTGCCGTCCTTATTCATGGAATAAAGAATCCGACGTTGCACGGGCTTTAGACCGTCACGAATGTCCGGCAAAGCCCGCTCCTGAATAATGTATTTGGAGTAGCGACCAAAGCGCTCTCCCATGATGTCCTCTAGGGACATGTTTTGAATGTTTGACATAAATTAAGATACAAAGCCCGTAAAAGACAAAGTCAAAATAGGAAATCTCCAGAAAATCCTGATTTTCTAGACGATTTATCTTTTTGACAAAGTCTTTAGGGCGTGTTCAGTTATTTCTACTAACTGAACATTCCTTTCTTTCACATTGTTTTGAAAAGATAAAAATTTACCTCGACTTACCCCACAAACTTCCTCATATACTTAATATGACTGGCAATATTGCCCTCTAAATCATTCTCATCCCACAGTTGTAATTCCCATGGATAGTAGAAATTGCTCTTATTTTTGAAATAGATATGAATGCCGACATAGCCGTCCATATCTCGCAGATACCAGTTTTTCAGACCATATCGTACTTACCAGTCGTTCAGACGCTCCATGATCTGCAATTTCTTCAAAAGTCAGAATCATACGGGCACCGAAGATATCATTGAGAATGGAATTAACAGGGTACCCCTCTCTTCTCTCTTTAAAACGCTCAATCTTATCCAAAATCGATTCCGATGTTTTGACACGATAAAAATAAGCAATATCTTTGACATCAGCACGCATCAAATAGTCATTAATAGCCTCGTGTAAGTTAAGCCGATAAGGCTGAATAGGCGCTTTGGTAATGGTATGCTTAAGATTGATTTTTCAACCTTACCAGTTTCAAAATAGTCCTTTGAATACTCCAGATGAATACGGTTAATTTCACTTATTAAGCGTTCAACTTTCTCTAATATCTTCTTTCTCCTTTTGAACTCAACGAGATCATTTTCAAGATTTATTTATCCAACCTCAACATAAAAATCAGAGAATCTCGATCAGGGAAGTCATAGCGAATGGGCAGTTCTTCTTATTCAACCCGCTGGAATCCTTGCTTCTCATAAAAGCTGTGGGCAGCATAGCACTTGGATGGAGTGTCCAAGACAATACTTGTTACACCCTTTGCCTGTCAGTCAGCAACCAAAGCTTAGTAAAGCACGGCCGAAACATCCTTTTCACGACCACGAAAGTCTTGGTGAACAAAGAATTTTTTTAAACGCCGACATGGTCTTTGACAAGTAGTCCAATCCTACCAACCACCATATCGTCATCGGTCACGACCAGCCAAAAGTTACCACCTGTCCACAATATAATAGTCCTCAATAGCATTCATATCTGATTGCTCTTCCAAGGACAAGTCCACCTGATTACCATAATTTTGCAGATACAAAATCAAGGCAATCACTTGATTTTATAACGACTTTCATAAGGTATTAGTTTCATTAATACTACCTTCTTTTTTGGTAAATAGCAAAGCTACTCACTCATTTTCCGTTGACTTGCTTGCCAGTTTCTAAAATCATCAACATCTGACTTAACTAGTTTCAAACAGGCATTTAAGACAAAGGCATCATCTAAGAGTCCAGGTCCAAATAGAAAATCCGGAAGGACATCTAGCGGACTAAAGAAATAAATCAAGGCTCCAGTAATCGCTAGTAAGGTACTTTTTGGTATAGCAGTATATTCACGCTTTATAAAACTACGTAATAAAGAAATGAAACCTGGAATTGCTGCGAATTTGTCCCCACCAAAAGGTAAACGAGCCAATTTTCGTTCAGTATTTTGTAAGAAATGTTCTAATTTTCCCTCATCCGATAGTAAATTCTCTGCTCGTTGTTTTGTTTTAGATGAATTCCAACTTTCTATAGCCTGATCGAATTTTTCTTCCAGTTCTTTTTTATTCTTAAAAGGCTTGTGTATTGTTGACCATTGCTGCAATCGGTCAGTTAGTTGTTTTTTTATTGTTACTCGTAATGGCATAAGTCACCTCACTTTATTTATCGTTACATTTTACAAGTCCTCAGTACGATAAAGGTTATAACCCTTATAGTAATAAGAATGGTCGATGCCTTTGAAATTAGTAGCCTGACCAAGATCGTCAGTCAAAGAATGTAGCAAGAGGTATTTGAGTTCACCTGTTGATACATGACTTCTAATCATCGCATTGAAATATTCATCTTCATCAATACTATTCCAATCAACCACCTTGCCCAAACTATCCCGTAGCATAAAATCCTACCAGATACGAATACTGCGTTCATTTACTTCTCCGAATTGATGTGTTATGTTCATATCTGCATATTTTCAACGAATTCGTCAAAGGTTTCATGAGGCGGCTTGTCAATATAGGCCAAGGACTGCTCAAGAAAGATTCGTGGGACGAATTGAAAATTATCTTTGGCAATATTGACATCACGAATTTTCCTTGAAAAGTCGTAAATATCCTCAAAAAAAGCCTGATGAATGTGTGCTAAACCTGCAAAAGCCCCAACTTCTATCTGGAATAACTGACTATTTTTTAACAGTTGAGCTGCTTTCTTCTTGCTGATTTGTTCTTCAAGACGAGCTGATTCAGCCGAATTTTCAATCCCCAATTTATTTTTTAAAACCATATCGCACCTCATCTTCCATATATTATTTGGTAAATGCAGTTGCTTCTTCCAAAGTAAAGGTTACATTATCCTCTATCCACTTACGGCGTGGCTCTACCTTGTCCCCCATAAGGACAGATACACGGCGTTCCGCACGCGCCAAATCTTCAATCGTCACACGAATCAATGTTCGAGTCTCAGGGCTCATAGTCGTTTCCCAGAGCTGATCAGCATTCATTTCACCAAGACCTTTATAGCGTTGGAGAGTAGAGCCTTTGCCAAAATCCTTGCGGAGATCTTCTAGCTCTCCATCAGACCAAGCGTAGGCAATCTTTTCTGTCTTCCCTTTTCCTTTAGACATCTTATATAAAGGAGGCAATGCAATATAAACTCGCCCTGCTTCTACTAAGGGTCTCATATAGCGATAAAAGAATGTTAACAATAGCGTCTGAATATGGGCACCATCTGTATCCGCATCGGTCATGATAATAATCTTGTCATAGTTGACATCTTCCAGCGTAAAGTCTGATCCAACACCTGCACCAATTGTATAAATCATGGTGTTGATTTCTTCGTTTTTGAGGATGTCCGCCATTTTTGCCTTGGCTGTGTTGATAACCTTACCACGCAATGGTAAAATGGCTTGGAACTTGCGGTCACGCCCCTGCTTGGCAGACCCACCGGCTGAGTCCCCCTCGACCAGAAAGAGTTCGTTTTTAGCAGGATTTTTTGATTGCGCCGGGGTTAATTTCCCAGATAATAGCCCCTTGTCCTTCTTATTTTTCTTACCATTTCGAGATTCATCACGGGCTTTACGTGCTGCTTCACGGGCATCACGGGCTTTTATAGCCTTACGCACTAAGTTTGATGCTAAATCGCCATTTTCTAAGAGAAAGAACGTTAATTTCTCTGAAACAATTCCATCTACAATCGGACGGGCAAGCGGGCTTCCAAGTTTATCTTTAGTTTGACCTTCAAATTGAAGATGTTCTTCCGGAATGAGAACTGACAAGACAGCTGACAAGCCTTCACGGTAATCAGAGCCTTCCAGGTTTTTATCTTTTTCTTTTAACAAACCTGTCTTGCGCGCATAGTCATTCAATGCCTTGGTAATAGCTAGTTTCAATCCTGTCTCATGAGTACCACCATCCTTGGTGCGAACATTGTTTACAAATGAGAGTATGTTATCTGAATAGCCATCATTGTACTGCATGGCAACTTGTACTTGAAAACCAGATTCTTCACCTTCAAAATAGAGGACTGGTGTCAGAGTTTCCTTGTCTTCATTTAAATAAGATACAAAATCCTGAACACCATTTTCGTAGTGATACTCTTCTTGTTCACCAGTTCGCTCATCTGTCAAGGTCATCGTCACTTGCTTGAGCAAGAAGGCAGATTCCTTCAACCTCTCTGCAATGGTATTAAATTTAAAATCAATTGTAGAGAAAATGGTATCGTCAGGCATAAAGGTAACTTTGGTACCTGTTTTTGATTTTGGTGCTCTACCAATTTTTTTTAAGGTAGTAACAGGCTTACCCCCCTGCTCAAAGCGTTGTTTATAAACTGCACCTTCACGGGTAATTTCCACTTCTAACCAACTAGATAGGGCATTAACCACCGAAGAACCAACCCCATGTAGACCACCTGACGTTTTATACCCACCCTGGCCAAACTTACCACCTGCATGGAGAACGGTGAAGATGACTTCAACTGTTGGCTTGCCTGTAGCATGCATACCAACTGGCATACCGCGACCACAGTCTGTTACGGATAAACTCCCATCTTTAAGAATCGTTACTTCAATTCTATTCCCGAATCCAGACAATGCTTCATCTACTGCATTATCGACAATCTCCCAGACCATATGGTGTAGACCGTTGCCATCTGTTGATCCGATATACATCCCGGGACGTTTACGAACAGCATCTAATCCTTCCAAGACCTGAATGGCGTCATCGTTATAATTATTAATATCAATCTCTTTCTTAGCCAAATTTGACCTCCATACCTATCATCTTTTCTATATTACAAGTTTTTTTGTATTTTTGCAAAATATTTCTGTTCTTTTCCGGTGCAACAAGATAATTATTATCCATTTCAAAATTCTTGATAAAAAATATGCTATAATGAAACTATGTTAAAGATTGTATTACTATTCATTACTGCCTACTTATTAGGCTCAATACCATCTGGTCTTTGGATTGGACAAGCGTTTTTTAATATCAATATTCGTGACCATGGATCTGGCAATACGGGAACAACTAATACATTTCGGATTCTGGGACCAAAAGCAGGGACAGTTGTATTTATTGTTGATTTCTTAAAAGGAACCATAGCAGCCCTTTTACCTGTTCTCTTCCATGTGCAAGACATTTCACCAATCGTTTTCGGTCTTCTGGCTGTTCTAGGACATACCTTCCCAATTTTTGCTCAATTTAAGGGTGGGAAGGCTGTTGCTACGTCTGCAGGAATGCTTTTGGGAGTTGCACCTGCATTTTGCCTCTATCTAGTAATCGTTTTCGCAGTATCCCTTTATTTGACGTCTATGGTCTCTTTCTCCAGTGTCTTTTCAGCCGGCTTAGGCATTTTGGGAGTCTTAGTGTTTCCAGCATTTGGATTCCTAATTAATGAATATGATTGGATATTTACACTGATTATTGTCTTTCTCGGACTCTTTGTTATTATCCGTCATAAAGAAAATATCAAACGAATTCTTCGCAAAGAAGAAAATTTGGTCCCCTTTGGATTGAACCTAACGAAACAAAAGAAAAAATAGCCTAATCAAATGCCCCTTACACCCTTATTAGGACCCTCGACCTAGTAAGGGTTTTGTTATGGAAAAACATAGTCATCTGAATTAATGCTCTACGAGAGTGACTTGTTTCGCAAGTCATATTTCCAACCTAGAAAAGCCTCAAGGCTGCTCGAGCTACCTGCACCAAAGTCCAGGTCTGAAAGCTCTTCATTCGACTAAACAACAATTGAAACCAGCGTCACACTTCCCAAGCAAAGGAAATCTAACATCCCAAAATACTGGTAGAATCTTGAACACCATACTTTAGTTTAACGCATTAAACTTTTTAGTAGATTTGAAAATTCATTTTTGTTATACTGATTGTATGAAAACATTAACACTTGGAAAACTATTAGGATTACCAAATTTTCATCATTTTTATTCGGTTCCTGTGAAGAGACTTGAGCACACCGCAGACAATTATATACTTGTTTTTAAACAGGATAAAGAACTTGTTTTTGTCGACTTAGAAAGTGAGACCGGAAAGACTCAGGAAGCTAGATTTGCTAGTCATTTTCAGAACGATCATCTGTTAATCGGTTTGGGAACAATTCCTGTTTCTGCGTGGTCTACCTGTCAAGTCCTTGAAGTAAGGAAAAATACTAATCAACGAGGAGTCAGTCTCTCACATTTGATGGAAAGCCACGGACAATTACCTATTTTTAAGTCAATAGCAGAGCATTATCGAGCACGTGAACAAGAAACAGTTTATGATCCCTACCGCTACTCCTACACTGTTGAAGAGAAATCTGCTATTATAGACAATCAATTAAAAATCATTCCTAGAAAAGAATATGAAAAAATAAAAGATTTTCATCCCTTTTTGAAAATAAGACATGGAAATGTTTATGCTGTTCCCTGCCTCTATCAAGACATAAAACGAAAGCAAGTGACTAAGATTTATATCATGGGATGGTATTTTTATGAAAAACAACTGAAAATATCTTGGAAGCCATCTCATACAAGAAAAAGTCGATGGCGTTCCTCACTTCTTTCTGTTGATAAACTGTCGGACCGCTACTTCTTCCAAGGTGAATTGTACAAGAAAGGCTCATATCCAGTTTTTCTAGACCAGCTAACAATAAAAAATAAGGCTTACCAACAACGTCTAGACGACGAGTTTGCAGCCTTTATAAGTATCATTGAAAATCAAAAACAAAAAGCGCAGCTCCGTTTGAGATAAGGTATCGGTGGACACCTCTTATTTCCGACGATTGTCTTTTAATTTCACAACTACGCGAAATTGGCGATCTGGATGGTTCTCTCTGTTAGACATTTGAATACGAGCCTCAAGAATATCTCCATGTCCAAAGTAAATCAATCGGCTGATCAAAGAGTTTTATCAGATGGAATATAGCCTAATTTGGTACCCTGATAAAAGATTGCTACCGCTTCAGAATCGTGTGGGTTAGAAGATTCCCTTACTAATTCTACTGGTGTTCCTGGTTTTAGTTAATCAATCACATAAAGCCCATCATAATAGGCAAATACAGCCAAATGAAAATGTTGCACATTGCGTGTTGGTTAAAAAGAAGTATAAGTCATGTGTTAACCTCCAAAATTTTCTTATGGTTGGTAGACGATTTGATAATTAGCATTGATAATAACCCCATTCTGATAGACAGTATACAGACTTTCGTCATTCCCCTCTATAACATTGTATGGGATAGATTCTGTGCGGGTGTAATTTCCCCCAATCACATGCCAGTTATTTTCACCTAAAATAGCGTTTGCGTATTCAATCGTCTTGGGACCACTTTCCAGCTGAATCCCAGTTTCAGTATTCTTTAGCGGATCAATACCACTATCAGCTGATTGAGATAGACGATAATAGACTTCCATTGAATCTGCAGACGCCGGGCTAATCACTATCATTCTATCACGTGTGGAGTCAGATGTATCTGTACCAGTTGTTAGGTAGGTTGCGCTCAATTGAGTTCCTCCCGGAACCATCAGTAATGTTACATCTCCAATTTTTGCATCTACATAGCCTGTTTCAAATACCCCGTCCATAATTTTCCCGCGTCCAAGCAATGCACGATCCTCTGTGACCAAGCCCTTGCTATTAAATATCAAGGAATCTCCCTGGGTATTCTGCCAAGTAGCAAGAATACTGTCGTAATTTCCCTGCATCAAAGCATCTATATCTATTGAAATTGGAAGAATGTCTTTCTGACTGGTAGATGAGGTACTCGTGCTTGAGAATTGACTTGTTGATGAAGTAGTGTTTGACGATGTCGTAGACGTCTTATTGGCATTGCAAGCTGGAAGTACAAAAACTGTAATCACACCCAGAATAATACATAAAATTCTCTTTGACATGCCTTTCTCCTATTCTCTATGAATAGTAAATCCAGTTGCCTGTTTGGTTGCCATAATAGTCATATCAGAAATCTGAACGTGTGCAGGTCGATTTGCAACGAAAAGAGTACATTGTGCAATATCGCTAGCTTGCAAAGCATCAATCCCTTGATAAACTGTCGCTGCTCTCTCCTTATCTCCATGAAAACGAACTTGGCTAAAGTCAGTCTCAACAATACCGGGTTGTAAGGTAGTTACCTTGATATTTTTATCAATCGTATCAATACGAATACCGTCTGAAAGCACCTTGACAGCTGATTTGGTTGCAGCGTAGACAGCAGCTCCTGCATAGGCGTAAATACCGGCCGTTGATCCAATATTGATAATATGACCTTCATTATTTTCAACCATTTGTGGCAATAACTGACGTGTCACAGTTAGTAATCCTTTAATATTAGTATCAATCATTGTCATCATGTCAGTCAAATCATAGTCTTGAAATTTGTCCAATCCCAATGCCAGGCCAGCATTGTTTACCAAAATATGAATTCGTCCAACTTCTTCTATGATTTTTTGACAATTTATGATTGTTTGCTCCATATTCGTAATATCAAATGAATAAATGGATACTTGGACATGGAATTGCTTTTCAATATCATGTTTAATTTCTTCTAGTTTATCAAATCTGCGACCCGTAATAACGAGATTATCACCATTTTCTGCAAAGGCGTAAGCGATTGCTTTACCGATTCCGCTACTTGCACCTGTAATCAATACATTTCGTTTCATTATTTTTTCTCCTATTTCTATATTATACTACTTTTTTGAATAGAAGAGAAAATCACAGAGCACAAAATAAGATCCCCTATCGACTGGGGACCTTATTTTTTAGGAAAGAAACACACTTATTTTAGACCATCTTTGGTATAATGGCCATCTACTTTAAAATCAAAACCAACTGAGACCGGGAATTGAATAGTAGAATTTGGTTTATTAAATAATAATTTTACATTAGAATTTGCATATTCTTCTGGTAAATCGATATAGAAATGTCCTTTGCTATCTTTCAGCATAGCTTGACCAGGCCAAGCTCCCAAAGGCATTTGAATTGGATTACCATAATAGGCATAGACATTTGCAGCACCCCATCCACCAGGATTTTCAAAGGTAATACGGGTAAGGCCTTCGGCAACTGGTTCTGGTAAAACGGCTCTATGGCTACCGTCTAGTTCATAGACTTGTCCAAGTTCCAAATCATAGCCAGGTTTATTTTGAGCTGGGAATTGAACTTTCGTATCAGGATTATTGAAAATTACTTTACCACCTGCAAATTCTTCACCAAGCTCAATATAATATCCGTACTCATCTTGACTCATTTCTTTACCTGGCCAATTTCCAACGAGTGGTACACCTTTATTATCATAAACATAGGCGTAGACCTTAGACCAACCTTGTGAATTGTTGAAGTAAACACGGTGGGCAATTTGTTGCTCGATGTCTGGGACTTTTGTACCGACTTCAACTACTTGTGTTACTGGCTCTTTGCTAACTGTTTCACTGATTTTTATCTTAGAAACAAGTTGATCACCAATGTACTCTGAACGGTAAGTTATTGTCTTCACTCCGTCTTGACCTTCAACGCGAGTTACTTTCTGTCCTTTTTCAAGTTCAGGATTGTCTACATACTCTGTTTCAAATGGAATTGGAAGCTCTTCATTTTCTTCTTTGAACTCGCTTTCAGGTTTTTCGGCAACTAAACCATCTTTAGAATATGTTCCGCCTGATTTAAATTCAAAACCATGGGATTGTGGATACTGTGCTCCTTTGTTGTTAGAAAAGAGTACTTTTACGCCATCAGTCTCGTATGATGTTGGAAGAGTGATGGCGAAAAGACCTGTACCATCTTTTTCCATTTTAGTTCCTGGCCATGCGCCCAACAATTTTTCACCTTTGGCATTATACATATATACAAAGACATCTGTCCATTTATCTGGATTTTCAAAGCGAATGGTTGTATTGGCATTCGGATCTTCTTTTGTAAAGCGATAAACGGATTGAACTGTCTCACCTTTAGCGTTTTTGGCAGATAATGTAACCGTTACTGTTTCACCAAATTGCACTTGACTTCCGATTGTAATGACTTTTCCATTTTCAAATTTAATTGGAGCGCCATTATTGACAGAATAGGTAGCCTCACTAGTATTAGAAGTTTGTAATGTAAGATTTAATGTATCTGTCAAGAAAGTATGGCTGCCTCCTTGATATCCTTGAACTGACAAGGATGCTAGATTATCAAAACTCTCACCTTTTGTTAATACTAATACTGATCGTCTCGCAATGGAACCACTTAATCGTCCGTTCGAAACAGTGTAGGTTTTACCAGAAATTTGGTCTTTATAGGTTCCATTCGCCAATTTTGTCTCAGTATTTAAGCTTTTCTCACTGTCGGAAAGGTTTGCAATTACTGCGCCTTGAGTGCCTCGTTCAATCATGGCAACGTTTGTATCACCATTCGGGTTCCGAATATATTCTGATTGACCAACCATGGCATTATGGAATTTGTTTACTGCTACAATCGTAGGATCTTTATAAAGATTGCTACCTGCATCACCGATTTTAGTTTTTTCAGGGAAACGGACACCATTACCGCCACCAACTGGACGTGAGAAGAATAGAGGTGTACCTTTGGCGCGTGCAGTAATCATTGCCCAGCCAAGTTTCAAATCTTCATCGCTCATCCAAGCTGATTCAGATTCACTATCCGTCTTTCCGTTTGCATATGTATCGTGAGATTCGACCCAAAGTACAAGTTTAGAAGGATCTACTCCTGCTTGGTAGTTGCCAAGATTTCCAGCATTGACATTTCGATTGCGGAGCATGTCTCGGATAGAGTGCCCATATTGGGATGCAGTAATGCTCATCAAGTTCGCATAATCTGCATCACGTGAAATATTGTCTTGTAACACTTCACCATATTGGAACTCAGAACCATTATTTAATATAACATTCCAGAAATTACTACCAAATTCGTTAGGATATTCTCCTGGTAATTCGATATGTTTTGCAGCATCATAACGAAATCCATCCGCTCCATCAGCAACTGCATTTTTTAAGAATTTCAATAAATACTGTTGTACTTCTGGATTTTGTGTATTCCATTCCCAGAGCTGAAGCAGAGACTTTTGAGTTACTTCCTCACGACTCCTCCAGTTTTCAATTTTAGTATTTCCATGAGACCATTTTGTAATGGATTTAATTTCTGAAGAGATCTTATTATAATCAGAAGTAGTATGATTCAGTACTGCATCAACTATAATTTTTATACCATACTGCTCTGCGACACGATTCATCTCGACAAATTCAGCTTCAGTCCCAAGCTGATAGTTACCAATCGTATAGGCAGTTGGTTGATAATGATAGTACCATTGATTTGTAAATTTCTTATCACCACCATTCCCAACAACTACAGCATTAATTGGGGATGTTTGAACACTTGTATAGCCTGCTTCTTTAATGGCCGCCATATTTTCTTTGATAGCATTAAACGACCAACACCAAGCATGCAAAACAGTCCCATCTTTCATTGAAACCTGCTGGTTGGAGCTGGCAACGATTGTTTCACCATTTACTGAAGTGATTGTGAATGCCTGTTCAATTCCAGCAAACATGGATAAAATCAGGGTAACACTAACCGCTTTTTTTACCAGTTTGGATAGTATTCTCTTACTTTGACTTTGATAAGCCATATAAACCTCCTAAAAAATAATATGAAAACGTTCGCATTTTCTTGAAAAAATATATCTACAGTTGATGACCTTGAACCTAGCAATCAACTGTAGAGGAATAAGTACTCTCCTTTCTTTCAAAATTAAATCATTCGCCAAATGCAAACGGTTGCAAAATGATAATATCATATTTGTCGGTTGATTTCAAACAGCTAAAAGATCATGAAAAACCGCTCTGTATCAGGTTTTACTGTCAATTTATGCTACTTCAGGGAAAATTTTGTTACCGTTAACTATTTTGGACTAACTAAAAAACTCATTGAACTTCAACGAGTTTTTGTATGTCATCAGAAAAAATTTAAGAATTGCATGAGTCGCATATTGAACTGAACCTGTCTTGCATAATAAATATTGCCGCCATTTACATATAATTTTCCACCACTGAGCAATGCTAAAGGATGATAATAGGTATAAGTTTCCCCTGTTGTATTACCTAAACTAGGAGCAACGACAGTCTTAGAATATTCTTTTGCCAAGGCTAGCGTATGTTCTCCACCATGTTCTGCGGTATAGTCAATATAGGCTGGCCCAAAATTATAGGCTTGAACTGCTGTCCAAACTTCTACCCCTTTTTCTTCTGCCAGTTGCAAATTTTCAGTGAGATAGATTACACCTTGGCGAATACTTTCTTTGCTATCTGTGATCGTATTCGTATAACCTGTTACGGACTCACTAGATTGCATGACATCAGCTTCTAATCCTTTTGTTTCTGTATAAATCATGGCCAAAACCAATTCTTCGTTAGCAGGTGTATCATTTTCAGCTAGTACTTCTTGTACCATTGTTTGATAGGCCATTACTTGTTTGACAGCGTGATAGGTCTGGAAACCTTTATAGCCAAGAAAAATCAATAAAAGCATCACTAGAATGCGTCTCAGTTTTTTCATTTACTTACTCTTTATATCTTCAATATTTTTGATGAGGATCGAATAGGTTCCGTTTTCATTTTGAATAAACTGAACAGATTCAGCATCCTCATAGATTGCGTTAGGTACAATCAATTCAATGCCATTTGATAAAGAAAGCTTTTGGTTTTCAAATTTCTTGAGTTGACGACTACTATCAATCTCATCAAATGAAATCTTATCAGGTATGACCTCTTTCAGTTGATCGACGAAATTTAAACGAGCAGTCAGGTTGTTATCGAATAACTGATCAGCCAATTTTTCTGGAGAAAGCTCATTATCTTCCTCCAAATTGTTGAAAATAACTGATTTGACTTTCGATTGAAATTGAAAATCAACTTGATGGAAATTGTCAGCAATCTTCTGTGCAGTTTGCTCTACTGCTTTGATTGATTTCTTTGCAGAAATAGCTGGTGTGACTTGCAGAAGATTATCTGAGAAATAATTGAGGAAGGTTCCATTGTGTTTGATTCTTTTCTCAATCAAATGATACTTCCGCGTTTGAAGATTGACAATCAAAGCTTCATCAGGTGCTGAACCTGCTCCAGGTAAATTATTCTGGGTGATTCTTAAAGGACTTCCGCTTTCCAGACCAATGTGGGCGAGATTTTCACGCAGTGAGATTCTCAAAAAGGCAAAATGTTCAACACCATTTCGTTCAAACTCGATAAAAATGAGGTCATTGGTTTTTAAATTCTCAGAAATTGAAAATTCTTCTTTCCAGAAATTAGCAATCTTTACTGAATTCGACAACAAATCACCCTTTAGATGATCTAGAAAGGGATTGTCAGAATTGAATTGACCTGTTTTAGCCTCATCAGAAAAAACACGTTCAATTTTTTTGCGCAAATATTCTTCTATTTTGGGACTAACAGTCAAAAGCTGGTCGGCAAGGACCAGCTCTGTATCATCGGGACTAAATTGATGTATAATAGCTTTTTTTACAAATATATCCATATTTTAATTTTCGTAAAGAGGGAATTGATCTGTTAAAGCACGAACTTCTTGGCGAACTTCTTCAAGAACTGCATCATTCTCAGCATTTTCAAGTGCTTTAATTGTTAATTGAGCAACCTTACGAGCTTCTTCAACACCAAAACCACGGGCTGTAATAGCTGCTGAGCCGATGCGGATACCACTTGTCTTGAATGGTGAAAGTTTTTCATAAGGAATTGAATTTTTATTAAGTGTTATATTTACTTCATCGAGGAGATGCTGAGCAACCTTACCGTTTTCAACGACTTTTGTCACGTCAACTAGGAAGAGATGATTGTCTGTTCCTCCTGTGATGACTTTAAAGTTAGGGTTTGCAAGGAAGACTTCAGCCATGGCCTTGCTGTTTTCAATCACTTTTTGAGCATAGTCTTTGAAAGCTGGGTCCAAAACTTCTTTGAAAGATACGGCTTTTGCAGCAATAACATGCTCTAATGGACCACCTTGAATTCCAGGGAAAATGGCTGAGTTGATTTTCTTAATAAGTTCTTCGTCATTCGTCAAAATCAATCCACCACGAGGACCACGAAGAGTTTTATGTGTTGTTGTAGTAGTGATATGAGCATGCGGAACTGGGTTTGGATGGAGGCCAGCAGCTACTAGTCCAGCAATATGTGCCATATCCACCATCAATTTTGCACCAACTGCATTAGCAATCTCACGGAATTTAGCAAAGTCAATCGTACGAGCATAGGCTGAAGCACCTGCTACAATCAATTTTGGCTGTACTTCTTTTGCTTGTTTTAAAATGGCAGCGTAATCAAGCAAGCCAGTTTCTTCGTCAACATTGTAAGCGACAAAGTTGTAAGTTTGTCCTGAGAAGCTAACTGATGCACCGTGAGTCAAGTGACCACCTGCTGCTAAGTCCATTCCCATAACAGTGTCTCCTGGCTCAATCAAGGCCATGTAGGCAGCACAATTGGCCTGGCTTCCTGAGTGTGGCTGAACGTTAGCAAATTTTGCACCGAAAATTTCTTTAGCACGTTCAATAGCTAAACTTTCAACTACGTCAACGCATTCCGTACCGCCATAGTAACGACGGCCTGGATAGCCTTCAGCATACTTATTGGTCAAAATAGAACCTTGAGCTGCCATAACAGCTTTAGAAACAACGTTTTCAGACGCGATCAATTCGATATTATTTTGTTGGCGTTTTTCTTCAGCTTGAATAGCATCCCAAACCTCTTTATCGAAGTTTTTAAAGTCAACTTTATCAAAAATCATATGCGTTTCTCCTTTATTAGTGCTTGATGTAATGGTTATGCGACTTGTCAGATTGGCATCCCTAGTGTTAGCAAAAAACTTATATTTGAATTTCTTAGATATAAATGATGGTTTAAATATGTGAATGGAGCTATTCATCTACTCGAAACATTCTTTAATCCTCGAACATTCTTTAATCCTCGAATTCAATTTCAGGTATTTCTTTTTGAATGAGCTCACGACTTATTGCACCTTGACGCAAAATCCGCGCTTTCTGTCCAGAAAGGTCCAAAATCGTTGAATCAATGCCTGTCAAGGCTTGGTCGTCCTCAATGCCAGGCAAATCAACTGAAAATTGTGCCTGGATGTCCGAAAACTTCTTGCCACTTTCATTTCCTGAAATATTGGCGGACGGTCCAATAAGTGGACCAGTCTCAGAAATCAATTGTAAGGTTTTTACGTGATTAGGTACACGGAATCCAACAGTATCCAGTCCAGAATTAACCCAAAAAGGAACATTGTCATTCGCTTTTAGGATAATCGTTAGCGGTCCTGGCATAAACCTATTATACAGTTTTTCCAGAAAAAAGGGTGTATTTTGACTGAAAAAAATAATATCGTTCAGATTTGAGACATTTAAGTTCATTGCCTTGTCCCTAGGGCGCTGTTTCAACTGATACACACTATTGACCGCCTCTTCATTTAAAGCTTGGGCAAACAGTCCATAGACTGTTTCAGTGGGAAGAACGACAGCCCCTCCACTAGTTAGAATTTTTCGGAGTTTATCCATTATCATCCGCTACAACCTTTCTATCCTGTCCAAATTGGTCTTTGAGGACTCGAATTCGCTTTTTGGGGAAATGCAGAGTAAGTAAGTCGGTTAGGTCTTGGCCTTGTTTATAGCCAATTTCAAAGTAGAGTTTTCCATTTTTCTTCAAGAATGCCCCTGCTTGCTCCGCAATTTGTCTATAAATAGCCATACCGTTTTCTTCCGCAAATAAGGCCAGATGGGGCTCAGAAGTCAATACATTGAGCCCAACTTCATCTGTGTCATCTTGCGAGATATATGGTGGGTTGGAAACAATGATGTCAAATTTTCCTGTCACAGCTTGCAAGACATCCGATTCTAGAAAGTGGACAGAGACTTTGTTATTTCTTGCATTTTCCTGAGCCACTGCTAAGGCATCCTCAGAAATATCCACCGCTACCACTTCCCAATCAGGTCTAGCTTTTGCAAGGGAAATAGCTATGGCACCGCTTCCTGTACCGATGTCTAAGATACGCAAATCTGCTCCAATATTTTCCTGCAAAATCAAATCGACTAATTCTTCCGTTTCAGGTCTTGGAATCAAGACTCTCTCATCTACCACGAACTCCAAGCCATGAAAATCAGCCTTTCTGATAATGTATTGGGCAGGTCGGTGCTGGGAAAGTTGCTGAAAAATCGCATCAATCTCTTCTTTGTCAGTCGGTGTGACTTCCTGACGGAGCAGAAGGAGAAATTCCGTAAAGTTCAATCCCTTTAAGCCACGAAAGGTGAAGGACAGGGATTCTGCCTCTTCACCGATTGCGACTAATTGTTCTTCGTATGTTGCAAATAATTGAGCGTAATTCATTATTTGTTAAGCTCTTCTAGTTTTTGCGTTTGATCGTAGAGAACAAGGGCATCTATAATTTCATCCATCTTACCTGACAAGATAGTATCCAGCTTTTGCAATGTCAAGCCGATACGGTGGTCTGTCACACGGTTTTGTGGAAAGTTATAGGTACGGATACGCTCTGAACGGTCACCTGTACCGATAGTTGATTTACGCTCTGCATCCTGCTCATCTTGGGCAATCTGTGCAAAGTGGTCCGCAACACGGGCACGGATAATTTTCATTGCCTTTTCACGGTTTTTCTGCTGGGTCCGTTCTTCCTGCATTTCTACCTTGATGTTGGTTGGCAAGTGAACGATACGCACGGCAGTTGCAACCTTGTTGACGTTCTGTCCACCAGCACCAGATGCGTGGTAAATATCGACACGAAGATCTTTTGGATCGATGTCATATTCCACTTCTTCAACTTCTGGCATGATGAGAACTGTTGCTGTTGAGGTGTGGACACGACCTTGGCTTTCTGTCACAGGGACACGTTGGACACGGTGAGCTCCTGATTCATACTTGAGTTTTGAATAAACGGATTGACCAGAGACCATGGCAACCACTTCCTTGATACCGCCGACACCATTATAAGAAGCCTCCATGACTTCAAAACGCCAGCCTTGACTTTCTGCATACTTTTGATACATGGTCAAAAGGTCTCCAGCAAAGAGGGCAGCTTCATCACCACCTGCGGCACCACGGATTTCCAAGATGATATTTTTGTCATCGTTAGGGTCTTTTGGTAAAAGAAGAATTTTGAGCTTTTCTTCGTAAGCCTCTTTATCAGCCTTAGCTTGTTTAAGTTCTTCCTTAGCCATTTCCTCCAGGTCAGCATCACCAGAAGATTCCTTAATCATCTCTTCTGCATCGACAATATTTTGAAGTACAGTCTTATATTCACGGTAAGCTGTAACCGTATCACGAGTTGCAGATTCTTCCTTAGATAACTCCATAAAACGCTTGGTATCGCTGACTACATCTGGGTCAGACAACAATTCACCAAGTTCCTCGTAGCGGTCTTCCACCGCCTGTAATTTATCGTAGATGTTCATAATTTTAAGATATTAAGGGCGTTAAACGAACAAAGCAAAAATAGGAGTTTTGACGAAGGACGAAAGCGTCCTAGAAAAAACTATCTTTTTTGCACAGTTCGTAGCCCGTATTCGATTCCTTTCTAAATATTTGACCGAACACACTTCCAGTTAGCTTGTAGGGCGTGTTCAATTCCTTTCTGTAATATGTAGGTCATGAAACAGGCACAGTTCGTAGCCCGTATTCAGTTTTTTCTAAAAATTGTTTGGAATGAAACTCACGCTAAAAATTCTTTTACGTACATTCAGTCCATTAACTAAATGATTATTTTATTTCTGGTGAAAAATAATGTTTGCGACAGACAGGAATGTAGGTTTCATTGCCACCAATTTGGATTTGTTCTCCTTCATAAGTAGGTTTTCCATCCTGTGTTCTCAAAACCATTGTCGCTTTTTTAGAACAATATTGGCAGATTGTTTTGATTTCATCTAATTTATCAGCTAATAAGAGCAAATGTTGGGAACCTTCAAACAGTTCATTTCGAAAATCATTTTTAAGACCGAAAGCCATAACAGGTACATCTAATTCATCTACAACACGCGCAAGAGCATATACATGATGACGTCGAAGAAATTGAGCTTCATCAATCAGAACACAATAAGGTCGGGGTTCCATTTTTTCGATAAAAGCAAAAATATCCATCTCATCGTCAATAGCTACCGCTTCACGTCGCATGCCAATTCGACTGGATACAACACCAAAGGCATCACGAGTATCAAGCGCAGATGTCATGATAACAACAGGTTTTCCTTGTTCTTCATAGTTGTGGGCAACCTTGAGAATTTCAATAGTCTTACCTGAGTTCATTGTCCCATATTTATAATATAATTGAGCCACTTTTCTCATTCCAATCTTAAAATTTCACTCCTTTCATTCTATCATAAATTGGAGTTTATGGGAAATAGAAAAACAAGCTCAATTGAGCTTGTCTAATCCATGAATACTACCTAATTTTTACTTTGAAAAAAACTTACTCACATCCATTGCCGCCACCATCACGGTCCAAATGTGGGCATACCCCGGATCACCAATTTGTACTGGGGCTGCTCCTGCATTCCGAGCTTCAGTGCAATTTTTATAGTATACACTTCCAGATGTTGTTCCAGCAAACTGCTGTATTTGACTTTGTGCTTGTGCCTGTGATTCTAGTATTCTTTACACTTCAGCTGCTTTTTGGGCTTCGACAGCAAGCCGAGCTTCCTCTTCCTTACGAGCCTTCTCAGCAATTGCTTTTTCTGCATTCCATTATTTTATGATTACCTTACTGTTTTTTGTTATTACTTTATCGTTAATGCTATTAAAATCTTTCCCATCAATTTCAACTGCAATCATTTGCCCATTTTTAGAAATATCATTTGTTTCAGTTGCTTGTTCAGAAACCTGTGAAAAACCACCATCTGTAAATAATTTCTTAGTATCAGAGACTGTCGTGGTTGAAATAGCATTTTGAAGTTCTGCAAAACTAGAAAAATCAGAGTAAGCCACTGTGATAGGGACATTTTTCTTAACCACAATTTCTTGTTCTGTATCTAGCTTTAATTCCTTTCCAACTAACAAGATTGACTGGATCTTCTCGTGCATGGTTTTATCTTTATCAGCTTTCGGTGTTAGGGTTATATTAACAAATCCTGCTGATTTTAACTGTTTTTCAATTTCTGATTTACTAGATCCTTTTGACATATTTTCAGGTATTTTTACATTGTCATTGCTCACATCAAAGTATGTTAAAGTGACTGGTAAACTCTTTGAATAAAAATAGCCAAGCTGATAGTCATATGAGCCAATCTTGATACTATCCACAATATCTTTCTTTTTTTCGTTTCCTTCAGCAACCAATAATATTGGTGTTAATGTGATATTTTCAAATCCTAGTTGAATAAATTCTTTTTCAACATCCTTTATATTACCATTTTCAGTAAGCTGAGGTTCCATAGCATCTTTCATAGCACTATGGTAATTAATTTCAATCGGAGTATCTTTTGCTACACTTCCTTCTTTCCATTCCTCGCCATCGACTGATACGGTTTCAACAAAAGTTTTTTCAGAAACTTCTCCATACTCTATATCGCTTATCTACACAGTTTGAACATTTTCAAAACCAGCATCACTATATTCTTGCAAAACAGTTTCAATATTTTTTTCAAAAATCTGTTCTTTAGTTGGAAGTTTGGCAGTTGTAAGGTATGATCCTCCTAAGGGTGTCACGACTACACCACCTAAAATGGCACCTGTTTTACGATTAAAAAATTTACGTTTTTTGTTTGTTGTAAAATCAATACTTGCTTGTAAATTTTTACTCTTAGACATACTCCTTCTCCATGAATATTCCTAATGATATTATATAAAATTAGCAAACTTATTTACAATAATTTGTAGAAATATCTTTGGAGAATCCTAAAAACTATGGTACAATAAACGAAAAATAAAGGAGGAAATATATGCCATTTGTTCGTATTGATTTGTTTGAAGGACGCACAGAAGAACAAAAAATTGCTCTTGCACGTGAAGTAACTGAGGTTGTATCTCGTAATACCAACGCACCAAAAGAAGCCATTCATGTTTTCATCAATGATATGCCTGAAGGGACTTACTACCCACAAGGTGAAATGAAACGTAAATAAGAGAAAACACTCTTGCAACAAAATGCAGGAGTGTTTCTTTATATCAAGATTATCTCTTATCGTCTTCATCCATACTGAGAACACTGAGGAAGGCTTCTTGTGGAACTTCGACAGAGCCGATGGCTTTCATCCGTTTTTTACCGGCTTTTTGTTTTTCTAGGAGTTTGCGTTTACGGGAAACGTCACCACCATAACACTTGGCCAAAACGTTCTTCCGAAGAGCCTTGATGTCGCTACGGGCAACAATTTTTTGACCGATTGCAGCTTGGATTGGCACTTCAAACTGTTGACGAGGGATGATTTTCTTGAGTTTGTCCACGATGATTTTCCCACGTTCGTAAGCAAATTCCTTGTGGACGATAAAGCTGAGGGCATCTACCTTGTCACCGTTCAAGAGAATATCCATTTTCACTAACTTAGATGTACGATATTCAGAAATTTCATAGTCAAAGCTAGCGTATCCACGAGTAGATGACTTGAGTTTATCAAAGAAATCAAAGACAATCTCCGCAAGTGGAATTTGGTAGATGACATTTACACGGTTATCATCGATATAATCCATTGTCACAAAGTCACCACGTTTGCGTTGGGTCAATTCCATGACCGCACCGACATATTCCTGTGGCACCATGATTTGTGCCTTAACATAAGGCTCCTCAATACTTGCAATTTTTGTAGGATCTGGGAATTCTGAGGGGTTGGCTACATCAATCGTTTCACCGTCCGTCATGTTAACATGATAAACTACCGACGGTGCTGTCATGATGAGGTCAATGTTAAATTCACGCTCTATCCGTTCTTGAATAACATCCATGTGCAAGAGACCTAAGAAGCCACAACGGAAACCAAATCCGAGAGCCTGCGATGTTTCAGGTTCGAACTGCAAGCTGGCATCGTTGAGCTGGAGCTTTTCCAGGGCTTCACGGAGGTCGTTGTACTTGTTGGAGTCAATTGGATAGATCCCAGCGAAGACCATTGGGTTCATCTGCTTGTAGCCTGCTAGTGGTTCGCTAGCAGGATTTTCCGCTAAGGTCACCGTATCACCGACACGGGTATCTGCCACGGTCTTGATAGAAGCTGCGATATAACCAACATCTCCAACTGCTAGGAAATCACGGCCAATAGCTTTTGGTGCAAAAATTCCGACTTCCGTAACATCGAAGGTCTTGCCATTGCTCATCATTTGGATGGTATCACCGGGCTTTACAACCCCATTAACAATACGGACTTGGAGGATGACCCCACGATAGGGATCATAGACAGAGTCAAAAATTAAGGCCTGCAATGGGGCTTCAACATCACCTGTTGGAGCGGGAACTTTCTCTACGATTTGTTCAAGAATCTCCTCAATACCAATTCCTGATTTAGCTGAAGCCGGAACCGCTTCCGAAGCGTCCAAACCAATGACATCTTCAATTTCTTGACGAACACGCTCAGGATCTGCAGCTGGTAGATCAATCTTATTAATGACTGGCAAGATTTCAAGGTCATTATCCAGAGCCAAATAAACATTTGCAAGTGTTTGTGCTTCAATGCCTTGGGCTGCATCAACTACCAGAATTGCTCCTTCACAGGCAGCAAGCGAACGAGAAACTTCATAGGTAAAGTCAACGTGTCCTGGAGTGTCTATCAAATGGAAGATATAGGTTTCTCCATCTTTGGCAGTATAGTTAAGCTCAATAGCATTTAGCTTAATGGTTATGCCACGTTCACGCTCTAAATCCATGCTATCTAACAATTGAGCCTGCATTTCACGACTAGAAACTGTTTCTGTCTTTTCGAGTATGCGGTCAGCCAAGGTTGATTTCCCATGGTCAATGTGGGCAATAATGGAGAAATTACGGATTTTCTCCTGTCGTTTTTTTAATTCTTCTAAATTCATGTTTCATCCTTTACAAGGGTATAATACTCTTCATTATATCAGATTTGGCTAGAACTTTCCATAAGAAAAACACCTAGAAATATAGGTGCCTACTCTGCTATTGTCCTAACCATAAAGAAATTTCACGTTCAGCTGCTTCTGAGCAATCTGATCCATGTACAACATTCTCTACCATTCCACCAACTGGTGCCGTTGCAAAATCCCCACGAATAGTTCCTGGAAGTGCATTGACCGGATTAGTAGCACCCATCATATCTCTCCATGATTTGATCACTTCTGGACCTTCCAAAACCCCAGCAATGACAGGACCACTAGTCATATATTGAACCAATTGCGGAAAGAAAGGTTTGTCAGTCAAATGATCATAATGTTTCGCAATTAATGCTTCTGTTGCAGTCAGCATCTTCAAATCACGAATCTTGAATCCTCTACGTTCAATTCGTGTAAGAATTTGTCCTACCAATCCTCGCTCAAGAGCATCCGGTTTGATAATGAAGAATGTACGTTCCATGGCTTTTCTCCTGTCTATAAATTAGATATTTTTCAAGATTGCATCCCAAGCCTGATCATAGCCATGACGAGTTTCAGAAGAGAACACAATAAATTGATCCTTCATATCAAAGTCCAACTTTTTCTTGATCATTGATTCGTGTTTGTTCCACTTGCCACGCGGTATTTTATCAGCCTTCGTTGCCACAATAATAACAGGAATGTCATAATATTTCAAGAAATCATACATCTGAACGTCATCAGCTGAAGGTTCATGGCGCATATCCACTAAGCTAACAACAACCCGTAAATTCTCTCTTGTTGTCAAATATTCTTCAATCATTTTGCCCCACTTGGCACGCTCCGTTTTTGAAACTTTTGCATAACCATAACCTGGAACATCCACAAAACGAATTTTATCATCTATGTTATAAAAATTAAGTTGTTGAGTTTTTCCAGGCTTTCCTGATGTACGAGCAAGATTTTTTCTACCTAAGAGGGTATTAATAAAGGAAGACTTCCCAACGTTTGATCGTCCAGCAAGGGCGATTTCCGGAAGGTCGTCTTCTGGATACTGGGCTTTCGAAACCGCACTAAGCAGAATTTCAGCATTATGTGTATTGATTTCCATTTTGTACCTTTCATAAAGAAGGGGAGAAAGTCAAAACCTATCACCCCTTATTGTACTTATTTAAGCAGTTTCTAGCAAAGGTTTTTCCTTACCATCTACTGCATCTTTTGTAACACGAACCCGTTTTACATTCTCTTGACTAGGAACTTCAAACATCACATCCATCATGGTTTCTTCAATAATCGAACGAAGTCCCCGTGCACCTGTTTTCCGTTCAATAGCCTTTTTGGCAATTTCCTCCAAGGCATCCTGGTCAAATTCTAACTCCACATTATCGTAGGATAAAAGAGTTTGGTACTGTTTTACCAAAGCATTCTTCGGCTCAGTCAAAATACGAATCAAATCCTCTGTCGTTAATTGATCTAAGGCTGCCAAAACAGGTAATCGTCCAATCAACTCAGGAATAATACCAAATTTTTGAATATCATCAGCAATGATATGTTGCATATATGATTCTTTTTCATCAATAGCACGATTGTTTTGACCAAAACCAATGATTTTCTCTCCTAATCGTTGCTTAACAATTTCCTCGATACCATCAAACGCACCGCCAACGATGAAAAGAATGTTTTTCGTATCGACTTGAATCATTTCTTGATTAGGGTGTTTTCGTCCACCTTGTGGAGGTACACTGGCAACGGTTCCTTCAATAATTTTTAAGAGAGCTTGTTGGACACCTTCACCCGAGACGTCACGGGTAATGGACACATTTTCACCTTTTTTGGCAATTTTATCAATTTCATCCACATAGATGATACCTCTTTCAGCACGGTCAATGTTAAAATCTGCTGCCTGCAATAATTTAAGTAAAATATTTTCAACATCTTCACCCACATAACCAGCCTCAGTAAGAGCGGTCGCATCAGCAATAGCAAACGGGACATTCAAACTTTTAGCCAAGGTCTGAGCTAGGAAGGTTTTTCCTGAACCAGTCGGGCCAATCATCAAGATGTTAGATTTTTGCAAATCAACATCATTTTCATCGCGACTATCTTGGAAATTAATACGTTTGTAGTGATTATAAACAGCCACTGCCAACGCACGTTTAGCACGATCTTGTCCAATGACATAATTGTTTAAAATATTGAGTAATTCTTGTGGCTTTGGTGTGTCTGCCAAATCTGTCAGTACTTCTTCAGCCAATTCTTCACGAATGATTTCTTGAGCTAACTCAACACACTCATTACAAATGAAAACATTATTTCCTGCAATAATTTTTTTAACTTCTTCTTGGTTTTTACCACAAAATGAGCAATAGATAAGCTCTTGTGTATGCTTGATAGCCATGTGTTTCCTCTTTCATATATCTTATCTGAATAAAAAGCCATAAATTGCATGAATACTATTAACCAAATTGGTAAAAGCATTCAGTAAAAATAAAATAGCCAGACCAAAACGTTTCTTTCTACAGGCTTGAACAGCACAAAGAACGCATATTCCGCAGAGAAACGCTGTAAATAAACCGAATAAACTTCTCTCCATGCCTAACTTTCTCTTCTTTCGTAGGTTTTTATAGTAAAATCAAATGGATTTTCCTCATCTTTTAATCGGAGTGTTTTCTTCTGCAGGCAAAATTGTTCCATCGGAAAATCTTTCGGAAAGAAAGTATCTCCATCAAATTGACCATGAATATCTGTCACAATCAATTGGTCGATATATGCCGCAAATGCCATAAAAATCTGACTCCCACCAATTACAAATAAAGTCCGCTCTTGATGTGCATACCAATCCAACACTTCCTCCACACTATGAACAACTGTAACCCGATCATTTTCCGCTACATATGATTGATCCTTTGTCAAAACGATAGTGTGACGATTAGGAAGTGCACGCTTGCCCATACCATCAAAAGTTATACGTCCCATCGCCATCGTGTGACCAGTAGTCGTTTCTTTAAAATGAGCTAAGTCAGCGGGCAAGGACCAAGGTAGTTTATCGCCTTTTCCAATCAATCCATTTTCATCTTGAGCCCAAATAGCAACAATCTTTTTTGTCATTTTCTCTCACTTTCCGTCCTATCATTCTATCAAAAATTCACAAAAAATGCACTTTCCAAGTAAGTCTAGTGCAAATTTTTATAGCTCTAAAAATGTAGCAGTACTCAAAGAATACTTGGAGAGTGAAACAGTCTGAGTATAGACTGTTTCAGCCCGAGTCTAAAAATAAAGAAGCGAGGTAAAGATCGAAGTCTTCACTGCTAATCCCGTTAAATTGCTAAATCGAATTTTAACTGCGGTTTAACTGGATTATAGTCCACCAACTCAAAATCTTCTGCTTTAATATCGAAAAAATTTGTTCCGTCTGGGACGTTGAGTACTAAACGAGGCTCAACTTCTGAAGGAGTCCGACGTAGCAATTCTTCAGCTTGTTTAAACTGGTTGTCATAGATATGAAGATTGTTGATGAAATAGAAAAACTTCCCAACCTTCCAGCCGAAATGTTTAGCAATCATCATCTGAAGGGCTACATACTGCATCGCATTGATATGATGGGCAACCAACATATCATTTGAACGTTGAGTAAGGGTTGCGTCCAGATAAATGTCCCCATCCACTCGTCGAACGTCAAACATGGTCTGAAAGGCACATGGCAACAGACCTGCAGATTGGTCAAAAGCCTCATAGTCCCATAACGAAATGACATTGCGGCGATTCCAAGGATTTTCTTCCAATTGTTTGAGAATCTTGGAAATGATGTCATGCTTCTTAACAATAGCACCATAGCGTTCGCCAATCGTGCCAGTTCCTTCCACTTCCCAGTCATTCCAATACTGGACACCGTACTTTTCTTGTAAAACAGACAAGTCATTGGTCTGGTCTTGGTAAATCCAGAGAATTTCTTTAATGGCTGACTTGATTGGGATAGGTCTTAATGTAGTAATAGGGAACTCGCCCTTGGCCAAGTCATACTCTGCAAAGCAACCAGTAATGTATTTGGAATTGGCTACATTTCCATCCTTGTAACGGGGGCGAGCATTTTCTGAAAAAACGCCCTCTTCCATAATCTTACGAATGTTTTCTTTAAAAATACTATCTGCTTTTGTCATAGTTTTAGTATAGCAAATCTTAACAAAAAACTCCAGTTTTGAACAGGAGTCCTCATTTATACAGCAAGGGGTAGAGATTGAGCTGAAATAGACCAGAAAGGGCAGTTACTAGACTGAACAATATAAAATACAAAACAACCAAGACGGTACTCAATAATATCTTGCGAATATTTTTAGTGTAAATTTTATAGTAGATAGATAGTATAAGAATTAGAGTACCCAGCAGAGGGAGAATCAACATGGTTGCTACGTTTCCCCAGCTAGACAGGAATAACCAGTCTCGAATCCAGTTATCAAGGAAAAAGGCAGATAACAAAATCAATAAACCAAGAATAGTCAGATAGTTGATTATTTTAGACATATTTACCTGTTTCATAAGGTGACACTCCTTTCTCTTTACACTTTCATTGTACGCTTAAATACTACGTTTTTCAATATATGTATATAATATATGTATATAAGGAAATTGTCACAGCAGATTAAAAAAAGCAGAGTTTCCCCTGCTTCTAACAATTATTTTAATACAAGTGATGCTGCGCCTAATACACCTGCATCATTGCCACGTGTTGCCAAGACGATTTGTGTACTTTCCTTAATTTGTGGGAAGCTATTGTCGGCAAATACATTACGAACACCATCTAATAGGAATTCACCTGCAGCTGAAACACCACCACCAAGAACAATGTAGGCTGGATTTAAAACTGCTGCAATATTTGCACAAGCAATACCAAGGTAATTTGAAAAATGACGGTAAACAATTAGTGCCAAATCGTCACCTTCTTTAGCTAAGTCGAACACATCTTTTGCAGTAAGCTCTTCTCCATCGTCAATCAGTTGTTTCAGTTTGGCATCACCTGCGTATTCTTCAGCATAACGACGTGTCAAATTCACAATACCTGTTGCTGAAGCAACAGTTTCCAAACAACCTTTTTTACCACAAGTACATGCAAATGGTGCATCAAAGTCAACTGTGATATGGCCCAATTCACCACCAGCACCTTTGACTCCACGAATCAAGTTTCCTGCAGCAATGACACCGCCACCGACACCTGTACCAAGAGTCATGAAGACAACATTCGGATTGTTATTACCTGCACCAACCCATTGTTCACCAAGAGCCGCTACGTTGGCATCATTGTCAATGAAAAAAGGTAAGCCGAGGGCAGATTCAAACTGATCTTTAACCAATTGTAAGGTTTTCCAATTGAGGTTATAGGCACCGATAACAGTACCAGCTTCGCTATCAACGACACCTGGAGACCCCATGCCAATACCAAGAAAATCTTCTTTCGTTAAACCATATGTTTCAAAACGATGTTTGATGCTGTCAATGATATCAGGAACAATATGGCTTCCCTCATCTAAAATATTTGTTTTGATAGACCACTTTTCTTGAATTTCACCTTCGGTAGTCAAAATCGCTAATTTAACAGAAGTTCCCCCAAGGTCAATTCCGATGATTTTTTTAGACATAAGATACTCCTAAAATCTTTTTTTACAATTATACCACAATGCAAACATTTGCGTAAAGCCTTTTCATAGATAAAATAATCCTTTGTTCAAGATTATCATTTTTTACAATAGCTTTTATTCCAAAGAACCGTATTTAAAATATTCTAAAAATAAGGAGCCCTATCGAAAAAGATAGAGCAAGATAATAAATTGAATATGCAAAATAAATCGACCCACGGAAAATAGCATCACAGTCGCAAATTGACTGCCTTCTTTGGTACCATTATATAAAAATAAGGTCGAGATAAAGGTAAATCCTAATGCAAACCCGAGCATTTGCAAATCATGATAGGATTGAGCATAAAAATAAAGGGTTATGGCTAGTAATATCATAGACAAGACTGTCAAAACAAGTCTGAGTCCATTCATCCTTCTTGTTTTAAAATAACTAAATAAGGCTGAAACCAACGTAACTAGCAGATAAATGACCATATAGGAAATGACAAGAATTTTCATCTAGCCCTCCAATTCGCTTAAGTATTCATAACGCTCATATTTTTCCAATAGAGATTTATTTTTCTCTTCCAACTCCTTTTGCAAGTCGGACAACTTTGTAAAATCACTTCCGCAAGTGAGCATTTCCGATTCAATCACCTGAATTCGATCTTCTAAACTAGTGATTTCATCTTCAATACTTGCCCATTCCTGCTTCTCAAAATAGGACATCCGCTTCTTGCTTGCCTTGATCTTTTCTGTTTTTTCCTTTGGCATTTCTAGCGAAATAGCAGATCTGGAAGCTAGAAAGGCCTTCTCATCCAAATAGTCTGTGTAGTTGCCAAAGAAGGTCTCGATACCGCTATCTTCGAATGCCAAAATTTTATTTGCTACCTTATCTAGGAAATACCGATCATGGCTAACGATAATCACTGGACCAGAAAAACCTTGTAAGAAATGTTCGAGTACTGTCAAGGTTGCAATATCCAAATCATTTGTTGGCTCATCTAAGAGAAGTACATTTGGTCGTTGCAAAAGAATTTTGAGTAAATAAAGCCGCTTCTTCTCCCCGCCTGACAACTTTTCGATCAGCGTGCCATGCATATTCCGCGGAAAGAGAAATTGTTCTAATAACTCCGCAATTGAGACCATGCCAGAACTTGTCTTAGCTTCATCAGCCACTTCTTGTAAGAAATTGATAACACGCTTGCTTTCATCTAATCCTTTGATAGTTTGCGAGAAATAGCCGATTCGGATAGTTTCCCCAATGTCCACTTTTCCGCTATCTGCTTGTAACTCACCAGCAATCAGATTCAAAAGGGTGGATTTTCCTTTACCATTTTCTCCGACAATCCCAATGCGATCCTTATTTTGAATGAGTAAATTAAAATCTGATAAAATGGGCTTATCTGGATACGAAAAGCTGACGTGATCAAACTTGATGACTTTTTTACCAATACGTGAGGTTTCAAAATTTATTTCCAGCTCACTGTCATCTATTGACTGAGCTAAGTCACCCTTTAGGTCATGAAAACGATTGATACGAGCTTGTTGCTTTGTTGCACGCGCTTGTGGCTGTCTTCGCATCCATGCAAGTTCCTGCTTGTACAATTGCTCTTTCTTATGACGAAGAGCTGCATCGCGCTCATCCTGATCAGCTTTTAAGCGCACATAATCTTGGTAATTTCCCTGATATTCAGTTAAATTTGCACGGTCTAGCTCAAAAATCCGTGTTGCAACATTGTCCAAGAAATAGCGATCATGGGTAATAAAGAGGACAGACTTTTTAGTATTTTTTAAAAACGTTGTCAACCATTCAATCGTATCAATATCTAAGTGGTTGGTAGGTTCATCGAGTAATAAAAGGTCTGCATGACCAAGAAGGACCTGGGCCAATTGAACACGTCTACGCAAACCACCTGAGAGTTCAGAAACAGTCATATTTAACTCAGTAAGGCCTAGCTTTGAAAGAACCGTTTTGACCTGACTTTCGATTTCCCAAGCATTTAATGCATCCATTTCAGTCATTATAGTTTCTAACTTTGATTGACTTGCTTCATCATAATTCGACATGAGCAACTCGTACTCACGAATCAACTGCATTTCGCGTAAATCCGAAGATAAAACCGTATCTAAAACTGTTTTACTCTCATCAAAAACAGGCTCCTGAGTCAAATATGAAATTTTATATGTATTTTTTGTACGAAATGGAGATACATCCCCATCAAATCCAATTCGACCTGATAAAACATCCAAGAGAGTTGTTTTTCCCGTTCCATTGACACCGATTATCCCAATGCGATCTCCTTGGTGAATAATGAAAGAAAGGTCAGAAAAGACCGTCTTATCTCCTACTGACTTGGTAAGATGCTCAACGATAAAATCACTCATTATCTAAGATTCCTTTCACAAATTTCATAATTTCTACAGATGAATTAGCCAAGGTCCCCTCAACAATCTGGAATTCAATTTCTTTTAATAATTCACCTAGAACTGGCCCTGGTTTAAGACCAAAGGCTTGCATGAGATGACCACCATTAGCAACAATTTCGTGTCTATCATGTATTGTTAAAGATTGATCAACTCTTTCTATTGCTTTGAAATCTGTAGAGAAACCTTGAGCTTGACGCAATTCCTCAACCAAATAGAGCAATTCTTTGCCATACTTGAAACAAATTTGTTTTGTGACAGTTCCTGCATGCCGCATATGGTATATTTCTACTAATTGAATAACCGTCCGTTGAAAATCATTACTGGTCTTCCATTTTTTCAGGAAAGATTTGATATTTTCAATTTCCAGGCAAACAACAAGCATGGCCCAAGCTTGTTCAGAAGTTGAAAATCGGAAAGCCTCATCTAAACGAGTCAACATGGTCTCTAACTGTTCACCTTTTCCTGCCAAATCAGGCAAGAACTGATAAGCCTTAGAATCTATCATCGCACGCAAGCCATTTTGCCAATATTCAGCGACCAGGAGCTTATCAAATTCTATAAAACTCCGTTCTACAGATATTTTTTCCAAGAGCGGTGCAGTATCTGCCATTGCTTTAAAAGTCACTTCCTCGATTTTAAAGTTCAATGTTGCTGCAAAACGAAAGCCCCGCATGATTCGTAAGGCATCCTCATTAAAACGTTCGGACGGAATACCAACAGCCCGAAGTGTATGATTTTCTAGGTCAGAAAGCCCTTGAAATAGGTCAATGATTGTTGACTCCTCATCAAGTGCAAACGCATTCACTGTGAAATCACGTCGTTTCAAATCTTCTTCCAGGGAGCGCACAAAAGAAACCTGACTCGGTCGTCGGAAGTCAACATAGTCCTCTTCCGTCCGAAAGGTGGTAATTTCATACTCTTTTTGTCCTTCCAAAACCAAGACTGTTCCATGTTCAATGCCAACGTCAAATGTGCGTGGAAAAATTTGCTTGGTTTCTTGTGGATAACTGGATGTGGCAATATCTACATCATGAATTTGCCTTCCAAGAATTGCGTCACGAACAGACCCTCCTACAAAATAGGCCTCATATCCAGCTGATTTAATTTTCTCTAAAATCGGCAAAGCCTCCTGAAATTCAGAAGGCAGATTGGTTAATTTCATAATAAGTGTTCCAAACCATAAACGAGTTGTGAGCGATGAACAACCTCTTTAATGCCAAGGTTAACACCACTCATAAAAGAAATACGATCATATGAATCATGTCGAATTGTCAGACCCTCACCTTGTGCACCAAAGATGACCTCTTGGTGAGCGACCAAGCCTGGCAAGCGAACGGAATGAATGCGGAACCCATCGAATGCTGCGCCACGAGCTCCAGCAATTAATTCTTCTTCATCTGCAACACCTTGAAGCAGGGTTGGCCGTACTTGAGAAATCAGCTCGGCTGTTTTTACAGCTGTACCACTTGGCGCATCTTTCTTCTTATCATGGTGAAGTTCAATAATTTCAAGATTAGGGAAATACTTAGCTGCTTGTGCGGCAAATTGCATTAACAAGATCGCTCCGATCGCAAAGTTTGGTGCAATCAATCCACCTAAACCTTTTTCGGCAGACAAAGCTGTCAATTCTTCAATTTCTTCCGAAGTAAATCCAGTCGTCCCAACGACAGGTGCGAACCCATTTTCTAAAGCAAAACGAGTATTTTCGTAAGCAAATTTTGGTGTTGTAAAGTCAACCCAAACATCCGCTTCCACGCCCGCAACTTCTTCCTTGTTTTTGAAAACAGGAACACCACCAACTTCGGTCTCGGTTGCAAATGGATCCACTAAGGCAGCCAACGAGAGGTCTGTATCACCATTGACCATTTCTACGGCTGTTGATCCCATTTTCCCTTTAAAACCAGCAATAATCACATTAATTGTCATAAGAACTCCTATTCAATAATGGGTGAAATACCAAAGGCTATGGCACCTTCGCCTAAATGAGTACCAATTACAGATCCAAATGTGACGATTGGTAACTCGCTAGTAAGCCCAGCTTCTTCCAACAAATCCTTGAAATTATCTGCTTTTTCAGGTGCATTCGCATGAATAATAGCTAATTGATAGTGTCCATCCGCAGTTTTTTCCTGTAAAATTTCAAGAAGTCGTTTCACAGCTTTTTTCTCTGTACGAACTTTTTCGTATACTTCAATCTTCCCTTCGGAAGTAAAATAAAGAATTGGTTTGATACTCAAAAGGTTTCCCAGAATCGCAGCAGCATTCGACAAGCGTCCCCCTTTTACCAAATGATCTAAATCATCTACCATAATAAAAGCAGAGGTTTGTTCAATTTGACAGTTAAGTTTTTCACAAATCGTTTCAAAATCCTGACCTGCATCAGCCCATCTAAGAACATTCTCTACCATCATGCCAAGCGGTGCAGAAGTAATTTTTGAATCTGGGATTGCAATGGTTATATTTTCAAATTCATCAACTAAATACTGAATATTTTGATAAAAACCTGAAATTCCTGACGATAAAAACAGACCAATTGCATGAGTAAATCCTTGTTTCGATACTTGAGACAGGATTTCTTCCAATTTCATCAAACTTGGCTGACTCGTTTTTGGTAATTCTGCTGAAGCAGCCATTTTTTGATAGAATTCTGATACTGTTAAATTCTGTCCTTCTATATAAGACTCCCCATCAATCGTAACAGGAATGGGTAGAACAAAGACACGCTCATCAGAAATAATCGTTTCGCTTAAAACAGCCGAGCTGTCCGTAATAACTGCTATTTTCATTTAAATCTCCAAATTTACACCAGGTGCATCAAATGCAATCTCGGTTACGTCATATGTCATTCTCTTTAAGATATCCAGAAGTGGTTCAGCCAAGACACGCTTATCTTCGTTTGTAAATTCAGTTGGTTCTTCAACAAAACGGTTTTGCAAGTGAACAGCCTGGCTCATCGCTCCAGAAATAACATGTTGATTCAATACAATCATAAATCGGAGAATTGTAATCATAGATGTTTTATTTTCCTCACGACTATGCTTGAGCAATTGAAAATCAACGTTCAATTTTGTCACTGGGACTCCATTTTCTTTTTCCCATTCGTGATTACGAGCATCAAAATGATATTGATTAACAAATTCTTTTTCGCGAATAATTTCCATCTTTTTTCTCCAATACACAGTTATAGAATTATTATACCATAGTTTGTGGTGAAAATGAAAAAAACCTTGCCAACAGACAAGGTTTTTATATTCTTATTTAGGTTGACGTAGTGCTCCGTAAAGGACACCTGAAACTACTGCACCGATTGCAACATAAGCAAGGTAGAGAAGTGGATTAGATGTAAGAGCAATTACGAAGATACCACCGTGTGGAGCAATCAATTGGATGCCTGACAAACCAACCAAGGCACCTGCAAGGGCAGAACCTGCGATAAAGCTTGGAATTGCACGAGCTGGGTCAGCAGCACCAAACGGAATTGCACCTTCAGTGATGAATGAAAGCCCCATAACGATGTTAGTCAAACCTGAATTGCGCTCTTCTTGAGTAAATTTATTTTTGTAAAGCAAGGTAGCAACGAATACTGCCAATGGTGGAACCATACCACCAGCCATAACGGCAGCCATTGCAACTGAACCACCATTTGCGACAGTTGCTGCAAGTGTACCAGTACCGAAAACATAAGCTGCTTTATTGACAGGTCCACCCATGTCAACTGCCATCATTCCACCAAGGACAAGTCCAAGTAAAACAGCTGAACTACCTTCAAGACCAGATAAGAAATTGTTCATACCTGTGTTGATAGCTGCCATCGGAATATTGACGAAGAACATCAAGAAACCTGTGAGTGCTGTACCTAAAAGTGGCAAGAGCAAGATAGCATTCAAACCTTGAAGGGATTTTGGAAGGTTGCGCAAAGCGTTGCGAAGAACGAGCACTACACCACCAGCAAGGAAACCACCGACAAGGGCACCCAAGAAACCGGATGATACACCAGCAAGAGCAAGGGTTTCTTCACCACCAGCTGCATAAGGAATTTTACCGAAAGCAAGGCCACTATTGGCAATAGCACCAGCTACGAAACCCGCAACCAAACCTGGTTTTTCAGCGATTGAGTAAGCAATATAACCTGCAAGAAGTGGCAACATGAAGCCGAAGGCTGCTCCACCAATCTTCATAAACATGGAAGCTAATTCATTGTAAGAACCAAGACTACTTAAGCTATCATTAGGAACACCAAGTAAGTTATCGACTAAAAAGGCTAAAGCAATCAGGATACCACCACCGATAACGAATGGCAACATTTGAGATACACC
This sequence comes from Streptococcus sp. VTCC 12886, assembly GCF_049893425.1. NCBI lineage: Bacteria > Bacillati > Bacillota > Bacilli > Lactobacillales > Streptococcaceae > Streptococcus > Streptococcus sp. VTCC 12886. The sequence goes on from NZ_JBMVJB010000017.1 coordinate 39,047, forward strand.
GCTCATCAAGTGCTTATAGAAAGCTTTACCAAGACTAAGTTTTTCAGAAGATTCCACAGTAGCTGCTCCTTCTTACGCTGTATAAGTTGATGCTTTACCTTCCAAGATAAGTTTAATCAATTCTTCTGGCTGTTTGATACCAGCTGCAACTGGACGAGATACCAATGGCTTACCATTGAAACGTGACATATCGACAGCCTTATCTGCTGCGATGATGACACCTGCAGCATTCTTAATATCTTCAGCAGTCAATTTATTACCCACACCTGAGGCACCATTTGTTTCAACTTTGATGTCAACTCCCATTTCTGCTGCTTGCTTCTTCAGGGCTTCTTCCGCCATATATGTGTGTGCAATCCCTGTTGTACATGCAGTAACAGCAACAATAAATGGACGGTCACCACTTGGAGCTACAACCACTTCTTCTGCAACCTTATCTGCTGCTTCGGCTTCGTCAAAGACTGCAATGACTTCTTCTGGACTAGATACACTACGAAGTTTGTCAGCAAAACCTGGTTTCATCAAGTATTTTGACAATTCAGCAAGAGCAGCCAAGTGAGTATCATTAGCACCTTCTGGCGCTGCAATCATAAAGAACAAGTCAGTAGGTTGACCATCAAGACTTGCATAGTCAACGCCTTTATTTGATTTTGCAAAGAGAACAGTTGCTTCTTTCACAGCAGCATTCTTAGCGTGTGGCATTGCAATCCCGTCACCAAGGCCTGTTGTAGTCTGTGCTTCACGATTGAGGATTCCTGTTTTAAAAACTTCAAAATCAGTAACGTATCCCTTATCTACCAAGCTGGTAATCATTTCATCAATGACTGCTTCCTTGCTTGTCGCTTGCAAATCAAGCAACATGACATCTTTTTTCAAAACGTCTTGAATTTTCATAGTGTTTCTACCTCAACTTTTTCATAAATTTCCTTAATAAATTCGATACTTGCCAGATCATCTGAAAAGGCTGTTGCCGTACCGCAAGCAACTCCCCATTTGAGGGCTTCGATTGGGTCTTGTGAGCGAACGTATTCACCTGTAAAACCTGCCACCATGGAATCTCCAGCTCCGACAGAGTTTTTCACTGTACCCTTGATTGGTTTAGCAAAGTAAGTAGCTGCTGGAGTGACCATCAAAGCACCATCACCAGCCATAGAAATGATTACATTCTGAGCACCCATTTCTAAGATTTTCTTAGCATAGGTCTCGATGTCTGCAATGCCATTCAATTCGACATTGAAGATTGCTTCAAGTTCATGGTTGTTTGGCTTGACCAATAATGGTTGGTGTGCTAGTGAGTCAAGAAGTGTTTTACCTTCAAAGTCACAGACAACCTGTGCCCCTGTTTCTCTCACCACTGGAATTAATCGGTTATAAACTTCGTTACCAAGGCTTGCCGGTGCAGAACCTGCAAATACAACAATGTTGTCTTTGGTAAGACCTGCAAGAATCATCTCTAATTCTGCCAACTGTAAATCCGTCACGACTGGTCCCAATCCATTGATTTCAGTTTCTTGATCAGCCTTGATTTTCACGTTTATCCTTGTATCTTGATCTACTTGAACAAAATCAGTTTCAATCCCTTCGGCTACCAATCCATCCTTAATAAATTGACCCGTAAAGCCTCCAAGAAAGCCAGTTGCTGTATTGGAATACCCCAAACGCTTTAAGACACGGCTAACATTAATTCCTTTACCACCAGCATACTTATCATCGCTCTCCATACGATTGACACTGCCTATTTCGACATGTTCTAAACGAACAATATAGTCAATAGCTGGATTGAGCGTAACTGTATAAATCATACCTCAATAACCCTCGTTTTCTTTTTTATTATATCCAATAAACTGCTTTCTGATGTTTGGCAGATAATGTTGGCTTTTTCGGTTGCAGCAACCTTCACAAAGGAAAATTGTCCAATTTTAGATGCATCCACAAGTACATAACTTTCTTTTGCGTTATCAATAACAGTCCTTTTTATAGTTGCCTCCTCAACGTCTGGTGTTGTCAAGTAGTGTTTATCAATACCATTCATACCAAGAAATGCCTTGTCAAAATTGAGTTGCCGTATTTGATCTATTGCTACCGCACCAACGGAAGCATCTGTTGATTGCTTGACAAACCCACCAATAATAATGGTTTTTATCTTGCGTTCAACCAACTTAACCGCGTGATGAACCGAATTTGTCACAACTGTAAGATTCTCTTGATGAAGATAGTCAATCAGCAGTCCTGTAGTGGTTCCGGCGTCTAAAAAGATTACATCCCCATCTTCAATTAGCTGATTCGCTCGTTCAGCAATCTCTCGTTTTTCTTGAACGTTTTTGACAGATTTTTCCAGTATCGATTCTTCTAACTGTAAATTGCCTGTTGATTCAGCCCCTCCATGCACACGTTTCAGTTTTCCCTCATTTTCTAATTCATCTAAATCCCTACGAACAGTGGACTCAGACGTTTCAAGAATCTCAACTAACTCTTCTAAACGAACATACTGTTGTGCCTGTATTCGCTCCAAAATGAGTTGTTTTCGCTCTGATTTGAGTATGTTCAACACCTCCTGCAATCGTTTACAAAATCTATTATACACGAAAAATTTATCCTGTCAATCATTTTCTATCAAATACCGTCGAAAAACTTCAATTTTAAAATTTTTTCACTTTCCCATTTTAAGGTGGCAGGATGAAAAGCTCCACTTGAGCTTTTCACTCATCAAGGCTCTTGACAACGGATATTTTTTCATTTTAGAAGAGTATAAATGGTTCCTATTATTTTATAATGACGAAAAAACCGATCCATCAAACGATGAATCAGTCTTATACTTTTTCTCTGTACCATTAAATATTAAACAGAAGATCTACTATTCGGCAGTGGCAATGTTACGTATCATTTCTTTCATCATTTCCATCTCTTCTTTTCTGCCAATAGCCATTCGAATATGGTTGGACAATTTTCCACTTGGATAATACTTAAAATTCCAGTCTTTTTCCAAGGCATAATGATGCAATTCTTGAGCCCATGGTGCAGAAAAAGTTACAAAGTTAGTCTGACTTGGCAGAACACGACAGTTTGGCATTGTTTCCAAAAATTCAACAAATGTTGCACGACTACTTTTTATTTCCAGGATTTTTTCTTGAACCAAGTCAGTATATCCAAGGGCCATTGTCCCTATTTTAGCTGTTAGGTTTGGCAAACTGTAAGGAGGAATAACCCGATCTAATTCAAAAATAAGTTGCTCGTCTGCAACTGCAAATCCCAGACGGATACCAGCTAGACCAAATGCTTTTGATAAGGTTCGCAGTACTATCAGATTCTTATATTGATTGATTTGATTAACAAAACTAGTTGTGTCAGAAAATTCTATGTAGGCTTCATCGATCACGACTAAGCCATCAAAATTGCGTATGAGTTCTTCGACCTCTTTTTCATCAAATGCCACTGAAGAAGGATTATTCGGATTAGAAAACATAATCATTTTCGCTCCTACAAGATTCGCATAAGCTAGTATATCATCAGCTTTCAGGCGAAGTGTTTCTCCATCACTAGGCAATTCATATTGTTTGAATCGGCTACCATGTAACTGATTGTATACTTCGTACATAAAGAAATCAGGATCGATGGTTAAAAAGACTTCATCCACTTTCAGAACCCCTGTAATTAGCATATGGATGATGAAATCTGATCCAACCCCAACCGTCAATTGCTGAGGCTGCACTCCAAGATAGGCCGCATAAGTCTCAATCAATTCAGCATACCGATTATCTCCGTAGAAAGATAACTCGCCAGCTGTAACAGCCTCTAAGGCCTCCTGTAAGAGAAAAGACCAATCAATCAGTCGATTCTCATTATCACCTAAATTGTATTTTGCCTGACCCGGCAATTTATAGGGTTCTAAATTTTCTATATCTATTCTAAATAAGCTCATTTTCTCCTACTTTCTATTGTTTTGAACCTATCACATACTTTGGTTCGTTATAAAGCCTCAGGCCCTGAAAGAAAATTCTCGACAGTTACTATGATACTCTTCGAATAGTGCCAATGATAGATACAAACAAATAACTGATAAAATTTCCCTACTGAACCGTTCGTTTTTCTACAATATGCATACGAATGTTTAAGGTAATACCACAGGCAAAAATACCAACAATCAAACCAACCCAGTAAGCCTTAGGACCTAAATCTGTCGTTCCTTCTAATAAAAATGCAATTGGAAACGTCAATGACCAAAAAGAAATGAGACCTAGTAAAAATGGGACAGTTGTGTCTTTGTACCCGCGTAGGATTCCCTGTATCGGAGCTGTAAACGCATCTGCTAACTGGAAGAATAATGCAAAAACTAAAAAATCTGCCGTCAAACGGATAAACACCGGATTTTGACCATACCAACCCGCCACCATTTGCCGATTAAAATAGAGAAATGTTAGGGTTAAACCAGCAAATAGAATGGCGGTCAAACGGCCGATAATTGCATACTGACGCGCCGCTTGAGGTCGGTTTGCACCGATTTCATATGAAATCACAATCGGTAAGGCCATAGAAACGCTAACTGGGAAAGCATATAACAAGGTAGCAAAATTCATTGCAGACTGGTGAGCAGCAATGACCTGAGAAGAAAATTTTGCCATTTGTAAACTGACAACTGCAAAAATAGCAACTTCAGCAAAGACTTGCAAACCAATTGGAAGGCCCAATTTTAACCCAGCTTTTAAGAGGGAGAATTGAACAGGGCTCCATTGCCATAGTTGATACGAGGCGATACGCTTATTTTTAAGCATGACTAAGATAATGACCACTAGGACAGCCCAATAGGCTAAAGCAGTTCCCAACCCAGCTCCTGCCCCACCCAAAGTCGGGAATCCCAGCTTACCATAAATAAATAGATAATTGAATAAGCTATTAAAGGGAACTAGCAATAACATTAAATTCATGGACAAGCGTGTCATCCCTAAAGCATCGAAAAATGAACGGCAGACACTAAAGAGTAAAAGAGGCAAAATTCCAATAGAAATGTAGTTAAGATACGATTTTGCTATAGACTCTACCTCAGCGTCCAAGTGCAACAGACCAAGGACCGGGCCCGCAACAACCTTTACCAATACAAACAAGATGACTGCCAAACCAAGAGCTAGATAAACAAATTGGTGGAATTCCTCTCTGATTTTATCACGGTTTCCCCGCCCTAAATGATGACCAATAATAGGAATCATAGCGGAAACAATTCCTGTTAGAAAAGAGAAAAACGGATTCCAAAGACTTGTTGCCATAGAAACTCCTGCTAAATCAAGGGTCCGATATTGACCAGTCATCATTGTATCAATAAAAGATGCAGAAAAATTTGCAAATTGATAAATGAGAATGGGGAGAAAAATCTTTAAAAAAAGCAGAAACTTTTCTTTTCGAGTGTGAGTTGGATACATAATCATTCCTTTTTATTCTAAGGTACCTTTTTATCGAAAACAATCGAATTAAACTCTCGGAAAATCAAAATTATCTGTTGTCTAGAGCCTTGATGAGTGAAAAGCTCCAGCAGAAGCTTTTAAACCTGTTACCTTGAAACAAGAAAGTAACAGAGTTATGTCTTCTGCTAAATGACGCCAACACAATTCTCTATATTTTCCAGCCTTCAACTATCTCCCAGATAGGTGAAGCTAGGCTACTTTTGATTCTCATTGACTATTATTTTCTAACTGTCAAAGGGGGCCTCTATTATTGTATCAGGACTGAAAGCATTCTGCAAACAAAGAAAGGACCTGCAATGCAAGTCCAATGGAATTATAAGGAATCACCGTTCCAAATTGAATTTTTTACTACAACATAATCCACATGTTTTAAGCTTGTGAGATCACGCCCACCAGCATAAGAAATAGAAGATTGCAAATCTTGCTCCATTTCAATCAGAGTATCTTTCAAGTGACCTTTAGTAGGCAATAAAATTTTCTTACCCTCAACGTTTTTATAATCACCTTTTTGGTATTCAGATGCAGAACCATAGTACTCTTTAAACTTCTCACCATCTACTTCTACTGTTTTTCCTGGGCTTTCAATATGTCCTGCAAAAAGCGAACCAATCATAACCATGCTTGCCCCGAAACGAATGGATTTAGCAATATCTCCGTGGGTACGGATACCACCGTCCGCAATGATTGGTTTACGAGCTGCTTTTGCACACCAACGTAGCGCAGCCAATTGCCAACCACCTGTACCAAAACCTGTTTTTACTTTAGTTATACATACTTTCCCTGGTCCGATACCAACTTTCGTGGCATCTGCACCAGCATTCTCCAATTCACGGACCGCTTCTGGTGTGCCAACATTTCCAGCAATCACAAATGTTTCTGGCAATTCTTTTTTAATATGCTGAATCATATTTATCACACTATCAGCATGACCATGAGCAATATCAATGGTAATAAACTCAGGAGCATCTGCTTTCAAACTTGATACAAAGTCATATTCATATTCTTTTACACCAACGGAGATAGAAGCTATCAAACCTTGTTCATGCATGCGTTTGATAAATGGAAGACGGCCGGCTTCATCGAAACGGTGCATAATATAGAAATAACCATCCTTTGCTAACATCTCTGCAACATCTTCATCTATTATCGTCTGCATATTGGCCGGAACTACAGGTAACTTAAAGCTGTACTTTCCCAGAATTACACTTGTATCTGCCTCTGAACGACTATTGATAATACATTTATTTGGGATAAGCTGAATATCTTCGTAGTCAAAAATTGGAGTCTCGTTAATCATAATCGCACCTCTATTTTCATATAATTTTCAGAAAAAACAATAAATTTTCGTAATTAAACGAATTCATATGTATTATTATAGTTTATTGTTAGGTTTTTGTCAATGAAGATTAAGAATATTATAAAATCATTCGTATATTGGATTGTTTTTTATTTTTCTGATAAACAAATATTGTGATTGTTCAGAATTTAAGAAAGATTTCTAGTATTTTCAAATAAATATTCTGAATTTACCATATATTTCTGTCTCAAAAACAAAAAAATCTCCAAAAACTGAAGATTTTTAATCAAATTTATATAATTGCGGATACTTGTGACACTCAGGATTCTTTGGATGGCATACTTCTCTTCCAAAATAAATCATCGCCTGATGAGCTGGAAGCCATCGTTCAGGTGGCAAAACCTCCATAACCCGGTTTTCTGTTTCCAAAGGTGTTGCAGATTTTTTCACAATATCATGATGTTTGCAGATACGTCCTACATGGGTATCGACAGCAAACGCTGGAATCCCAAATCCGACACTCAATACTACGTTAGCAGTTTTTCGGCCCACACCTGTCAGCGCCTCCAATTCCTCACGTGTTTGAGGGACTATCCCATCATGACAATCCATCAACTGCTGGGCACATTCTTTTAAGAACTTAGCCTTATTTCGATACAAACCCAAGCGGGAAATAAAGGGTTCAATATCCTCCACATTCGCAGCTGCCATTGCTTGAGGGGTTGGAAAAGCAGCAAACAAACCTGGAGTAGCTTTATTTACTGCAGCATCAGTCGTTTGAGCAGAAAGTAACACAGCGCACAACAGCTCGAAATGATTATGAAAATCCAAACTAGGTTTGGCATCAGGATAGAGTGCAATAATTTCTTCAATAACTTTTCTAGCACGTTTTTTTGATAATACCATGAATTCATTATAGCATGAAAACTTGGATTTATCTAAAATCTGGATTGTCATAAACCTCATTCCTCGTGATATAATAAGAAGAAAAGGGGGAATAAGTATGGACTTACAAGAACTCTGTAGAAAGGTTATTCAAGCAAGACCACGCAATAGCCATAAGAGAAGCTATGGTCGAGTCTTGCTGATTGGTGGACTGTATCCTTATGGTGGAGCGATTATCATGGCCGCACTAGCAACCGTCAACAGTGGAGCAGGCTTGGTAACTGTTGCCACTGAAAAAGACAACATACCAGCCTTATATAGTCATCTGCCTGAAGCCATGGCATTTTCATTTGACGATCAAGCCTTGCTGATAAGTAGCTTAGAAAATGCTGACTTGGTATTGATTGGTCCAGGTTTGGGGGAAAATAGCAGAGCTGAACAGTTATTAGACTTTGTTCTTGAACATTTATCTGACCAGCAGATTTTAGTTCTTGACGGCTCAGCCCTTACCTTAGTCGCAAAGCAAAACAGAAAGAACTTCCCGTGTAAACAAGTCATCCTGACACCCCACCAGAAAGAATGGGAACGGTTATCAGCCATTCCGGTTGCTGACCAAACAAGCCAAAAAAATCTTGAAGCCTTGCAATCTTTTCAAGAAAATACAATCCTTGTAGCTAAAAGTTCTGCTACACAAATCCTAAAAGCCCAGCCAAACCAAGTCACTCCAATAGGAGCTGGTGGTCCCTACCAAGCAACAGGAGGTATGGGAGATACTCTTGCAGGTATGATTGCAGGATTTGCTGTACAATTTCCCCATGTTCAACTATATGAGAGAATCCTTGTAGCAACCTACCTCCACTCCTATATTGCCGACCAACTGGCTCAAGATTATTATCTTGTAAAGCCAACTGATGTCTCAAGAAACATCCAAAAGACAATGGCTTCAATTTCAAACACAAACAACCGCCTAATCTGATATACTCCCCTTATAGTGGACAGTGAAAAAATAAAAATTTTCACTAGAAACTATAAGGGGAGTTTTATTATGT